>JBAHZV010000013.1:0-7535 GCA_037132845.1 Psychromonas sp. | reverse complement strand
AGTAAACAAGCGAGTGAGTGTCTTTCATCTCCCTGTAATTGTGGTTTTTCTTGACTGCACCTTGCTGTACTAATTGGGCAGCGTGTTCTAAAGACACAACCAGAAGGTGGGTTCATTGGGGAAGGAAGCTCTCCTTCGAGCATCTGCACTTTTTTGTTGCGTTCTATTCTTGGGTCGGGAATAGGCACCGCAGACATTAACGCTTGAGTATAAGGGTGTTTAGGATTGGAAAATAATGCATCACATTGAGCTAATTCAACGGGGTTACCCAAATACATCACTAAAACACGATCTGCAATATGTTTCACAACGGATAAGTCATGGGCAATAAACAGTAAGCTTAGGCCTAACTCCTGTTGCAACGACTTCAACAGATTCACCACCTGCGCTTGAATGGAGACATCCAGTGCTGAAACAGGCTCGTCACAGATGATCATTTTTGGTTTTAAAATCAAAGCACGGGCAATGCCGATTCGTTGACATTGGCCACCAGAAAATTCATGTGGGTAACGATTGATGACATTTGCCAATAAACCCACTTTAGACATCATCTCTTTAACTTGCTCTGTTACTTCCGCCTTGCTTAATTTGGGATAAAACGTGCGTAATGGCTCGGCAATAATATCACCAACATTCATACGAGGATTCAGCGATGCAAGAGGATCTTGAAAAATCATCTGCATCTCTTTTCGTTTTAGTCTCAATGCTTCATGGCCAAGCGTAGTCAGTTCTTCTCCTAGCCAGACAATATTACCAGCGGCTGCTGGTACGAGACCAATGATTGCGCGTGCTAAGGTTGATTTGCCACAACCAGACTCGCCAACCACGCCAAGCGTTTCACCTTTGTAGAGTTTAAAGCTAATACCATCAACTGCTTTTAAATTGGTTGGTTTAGCCCAAGGTAACAGTGAGTTAGAGGCAATACTAAACTGTACTTTGAGATTGCTAACATCCAACATCAATTTTTTTTCTGTTTTCATGACCATGACTCCCACTTAGAAAAGCAAGCGCGAACGCGTTGATGTGCAAAAGGCTCTAACAGAGGTGCTTCTTTTTTACAGCGATCCATGACACGATGACAGCGTTCCTGATAAGGGCAACCCACAGGTAGATTAAGTAGATTAGGTGGATTACCAGGAATGGTTGGTAAGGTTTCGGTTTCTATATCAAAGCGTGGGATCGATTTTAAAAGCCCTTCTGTGTAGGGATGGGCTGGTTCATAAAATATCTCATCAACAGTACCGTATTCCATGGTGCGACCTGCGTACATCACCAGTACTTTATCGCAACTTCCTGCTACTACCCCTAAATCATGGGTGATCATAATAATTGCGGTATTAAATTGTACTTTTAATTCATTAAGTAACGCCATTATCTGCGCTTGAATCGTCACATCTAGCGCGGTTGTTGGTTCATCCGCAATCAATAATTTAGGACGACACAATAACGCCATAGCAATCATAACGCGTTGGCGCATGCCACCAGAAAACTCATGTGGATACATATTGATACGGATACGTGCCTCTGGGATCTTAACCGCTTCGAGCATTTTAACCGACTCTTCAAACGCCTCTTTTTTGCTCATTTTTTTATGCAGGATAAGTACTTCCATCATCTGTGCACTTACTTTCATATATGGATTGAGTGAGGTCATCGGATCTTGGAAAATCATGGCAATCTGTTCAGCACGTACTTTATTGAGTGCTTTCTCTGGCAAGTTTAATATTTCATTACCTTCAAACTTAGCGCTACCAGAAATAATACCGTTTTTCGCCAGTAGTCCCATTAATGCAAAAACCGTTTGTGATTTGCCGGAACCAGATTCTCCTACAATACCGAGTGTTTCACCGGGTTGTAGTGAGAAATTTAAATCATTTACTGCGGTGACATTACCATCCTGTGTGGTAAATTCGACGCGCAGATCTCGTACATCTAATAAATTCATTATATTTCCTTTTATCTGTCTTTAGGATCAAGCGCGTCGCGCAGGCCGTCACCAATATAGTTAAAACAGAACAGGGTGATCACCATAAATACAGCGGGAAAAGCAATCTGCCAGATAGCGATTTCCATGGTTTGTGCACCCTCTTGTAATAAAGCGCCCCAGCTGGTCATCGGCTCTTGTACACCTAAGCCTAAAAAGCTAAGAAAAGATTCAGTTAAAATCATGCTTGGTACTAACAGCGTTGAGTAAACTGCCACGATCCCTAATACATTGGGGATAATATGACGTCGAATAATATTCCATTTGCTCACGCCGCAGACGTGTGCCGCTTCAATAAATTCTTTACCACGTAAGCTTAATGTTTGACCGCGTACAATACGCGCCATGTCTAACCAAGCAATCGCCCCAATGGCAACAAATATTAGGATAATATTGCGCCCAAAAAAGGTGACCAGTACAATGACCAGAAACATAAAAGGTATGGAATAGAGAATTTCGAGAATACGCATCATAATGCGATCCACTTTGCCACCAATAAAACCCGAGGTTGCACCATAAACCGTACCGATAACAACGGCGACCAGTGCGCCTAAGACCCCAACCATTAAGGAAATTCGTCCCCCAATAAAGGTGCGCACCAGTAGGTCTCGCCCGAGACTATCAGTACCAAACAAGTGTGTGGCTGAAGGTGCTTCGTGTAATGCATACCAATCCGTATCGTCATAGGCAAATTCGGCGAACATCGGCACAAAAATAACGGCAAGGGTAATGATGCAGAGAATAATTAAACTGACCATGGCTGCTTTATTACGCATAAAACGGATGCGTGCGTCTTGCCACAGACTACGCCCTTCAATTTCTAGATTATTAGCTAAGCTTTCAATAGCTTGTGAATTTTGTTTTTTAGTTAACATAATATCCCTCCTTTAATAGCGAATTTTAGGATCAACATAAGCAAGAAGAATATCCACGATGGCGTTAAAGAGGATAAATAAGAAACCGATCAGAATGGTGATGCCCATCACTAAGGAATAATCACGATTAAAGGCAGCATTAACAAACAGTTTACCAATACCGGGCAAACCAAAGATGGTTTCGATAACAACAGAGCCGGTAATGATACCAACAAACGCAGGCCCCATATAAGAAACAACAGGTAACATGGCAGGTTTTAAAGCGTGTCTTAGGACAATATAAGAAAAACTTAATCCTTTTGCGCGTGCGGTGCGAATAAAGTTACTGTTCAATGTTTCAATCATGCTACCACGTGTAATACGCGCAAAGGTTGCGACATACATCAGTGACATCGCCACTACGGGTAAGATCATATATGGAGCCGAACCATCTAACCATCCTCCCGCAGGAAGCCACCCTAAATTAATAGAAAAGAGATAGATAAGCACGGGTGCCAAGACAAAGGAAGGCATCACAATGCCTATCATTGCGGTTGACATCACACTGTAATCAATCCATGTATTTTGCCGCAATGCCGCTATGGTGCCGATAGATACACCAAAAAAGAGTGCAAACAGAAAAGAAACCGCGCCAATTTTGGCAGAAACGGGTAATGCGCTGGTCACTAACTCGTTAACGGTAAAGTCTTTGTATTTAAAGGAGGGACCTAAATCACCCTGTATCACATTGGTTAGATAGGTGAAGTATTGCTCCATAACAGGTTTATCTAAGCCATATTTAGCATTAATATTTTCCATGACTTGGGGGGGTAAGGTGCGTTCACTGGAAAAGGGGCTGCCCGGTGCAAAGCGCATTAAAAAGAAAGAGACAGTGATCAAAATCAACATTGTTGGGATTGCTTCAATGACTCTTTTTAGGATGAATTTAAACATAATTAACTCAGTATCTGGTAATAACGCCAATCAACATCACACTCTGAATAATATTACGACTAAAAATGACAAGGGTCGTGACTGTCATGATTTTTTCGTGCCACTCAGATTATTGATGCTCATTATTATAACAAAAAAGAGGCTACAATAGCCTCTTTTAATAGTGACTTTATAGTTTACTCTGCAATGATATACATATCTTTTGAGAAAAGTTTATCTTCTGCATTATTAACGGCGTAGCCACCCACATGAGGGTTAACCAAACGTGTTGTTACATACTGATAAATTGGTGCTATTGGCATATCTTTTGCCAACATTTTTTCTTGTGCATAATAGAGTTGTGTACGCTCTTGTTCAGATGTTGCTTCAGTAGAGCGTTTAACTAACTCATCATAAGCCGCACTTTTGTAGTGAATACCACCGGTAGTATTTTTACCTTCCATTAAAGAGGTAAAGGTAGAAGCTTCGTTATAATCGCCACACCAGCCAGCACGGGCGGCCTCAAAATTACCCAGCTTTTTGGTCTCAAGGTAAGTTTTCCACTCTTGGTTTTCTAATGTCACCTCAACACCCAGTGTTTTTTTCCACATTGAGCCAATGGCCACGGCCAGTTTTTTATGGTTTTCACTGGTATTATATAACAGGGTAAATTTAAGTGGGTTCGACTCATTGTAACCGGCCTCTGCGAGCAACGCTTTGGCTTTGGTGTTACGCTCTTTCTGAGTTAATTTTCCATAGGCGGGGAGTTCAGGGGAAAAGCCAGAAATAATTTCAGGTGTTAAGAAATAAGCTGGTTTTTGTCCTTGCCCAAGCAAAGCATCGGTGACGATATTACGATCGATAGCATAGGAGATCGCTTTACGTACACGCACATCATCAAAAGGGGCTTTATGGGTATTAAAGTTATAATAATAAGTACAAAGGTTTCCTTTAATTTGAAGTGATTCAGGGTGCTCTTTTTGTAGGCGTTTAAAGTGCTCGTTGGGCACCTCATAGGTCATATCAATCTCTCCCGAAAGAAAACGATTCATTTCAGAAACTTGATTTTCAATGGGCAGGAAAGTTACTTTGGTTAAGACTGTGTTGGCATTATCCCAGTAATATTTATTCGGCACTAATTCGATACGTTCATTAACAACCCAGTTATTCACCACAAATGCCCCGTTACCAACAAAGTTTTCTGATCTTGTCCACTCATCGCCAAATTTTTCAACCGTGGCTTTATGTACAGGCTTCATGGTTGTGTGGCCCATCATCATGACAAAGTATGGCACGGCATTGTCTAACTGTACTTGGAATGTAAAGTCATCAAGCGCTTTAACACCTAAGGTAGATTTGTCTTTTTTCCCTGCAATGATATCCGATGCATTAACCATGGTGGTCATATCAAGATACCAAGAATAAGGGGAAGCAGTTTCAGGGTCGACTGCGCGCTGGAAACTATAAACAAAATCATGTGCTGTGACAGGGTCGCCATTTGACCATTTAGCATCCTTACGCAGATAGAAAGTAAATGTTTTATTATCATCTGTTTCCCAACGCTCAGCAACACCTGGAATGGTATTACCATCGGCATCTTGGTTTACTAATCCCTCTAAAAGGTCACGAATAACATGTGATTCAGGCACGCCTTCTGTTTTATGCGGGTCCAACGAGGCGACTTCAGTGCCATTACCACGGACTAGCTCTTGTTTTTCTGCTAATTTTACGCCTGCAGGCACATTGGCGGCAAGGGCTGAAAATGATGTTGTTGCACATGAAAGTCCTATCGCTAAAAGGAGTGTTTTAGTGATTTTATTTTTGTACATATAAAAATTCCTATTTTTATCAGCAGGTTACACATGTAACTGCTGATTGAATGTTTTTTCTTTAAAATCCTGCATATTTGTACATGTTGAACGGAATACTTATCGACAAATATGGACGTTAAGAGAAAGTGATAGCGGTAAAATGCCGCTAAATTACTTGATGACTGTATACGAATAAATCGTAAATAACTATACGAGTTGGTCGCAAATAACCATAAAAAAAGTAAGCATAAATTATTCCACTTTATATCATTTAAGCATAACTAATAACTAATGCTATGTTATTCAATGCATTACCTATTTTATCTGGAATGCTTATATTATCTTATGATACATAAAATAATATAAGCGTGCGATTAGAGTGCATTTGCAGTGTGTTTTTCACTAAAAAGGTGCAATTAAAGACCTCACTATTCACATTGAAATGGCTTTTCTGTTGTTATCCGTATGCTTGGCAAAATACAACAGAATTACCTTTTGAGATCTAATCTGTAAATGATGCAGATAAGCGTTTATTGACATGAACAATTGTTCTTTCTTTGCCCATTATCGCATCAAAATTAATCTAAAGGTATTGATTATAAATAGAAAAATCACAGGTCAATTCAAAGTTTGTACTTTTTATGCTATCTGAGATTATATTTGTATTATAAAATACCTGTTATTAATAACCTATTTAATTTTTTAGTTAATTTACTGAGTATTTTTTATTTTTATCTCTCTCTACGAGGTCATTTATGCATTTTTCATCGTTTAATCGGACACCATCCAAATCAACTCTTGGCGCAATAATACTTGTTGTGGGTTGCTCTTTTATGTCTGCCACTACTTTTGCCAAAGAGAAACAATATAAAAATGTGTTGGATCTGATTGAATCAAAATCGGAATACCTCGCTAGCGACGTGTTAAAAAAGAACCAAGAGCACTTTACAGACTATACCGATGTAAATGGGCAGTGGAATATAAAAAATAATAGAACTTGGTGTAGTGGGTTTGTTCCCGGTATTTTTTGGTATTTAAATGCCATCACAGGTGATGATAGCTGGAAAGAACGTGCGCTATTTTGGACTGAAGGGGTGAGAGCGAGAGCTTATAAAACCGATAATGACACTGGTTTTCAAATTTTTGATAGCTTTGGATTAGGTTATACAATTGGTGGACAAAAAACCGAGGATTATAAATCAGTATTGATTGATGGCGCTAATATTTTAGTGGCGCAACGTTACAATAAACAAATTGGTGCCTTTAGATCTTGGCGTCAGAGTATTAAAGATCCAACTATTTTACCCTTTGAGGTTAATATCGACCAATTAATGAACATGGAACTTATTCTTTGGGTTGGCAAGAACGCGGGCAAAGAAGAATATACTAAAATGGCTATTTCACATGCGGATAAAACTTGGGAAAATAATGTCCGTGAGAACGGCAGCACATTTCATGTAGTGGGTTACAATCTCAAAGGTGAAGTGGTTGATAAGCGCACCCATCAAGGCTGGAAAAATGACTCGACTTGGTCAAGGGGGCAAGCTTGGGCGGTTTATGCCTATACGATGTATTATCGATATACAGGACTCGAGAGAATGTTACAACGTGCGAAGAAATCCTATCGGTATTATATCGAAGCGACTAAACATCAAACAACAGATCTTGTTCCCTATTCGGACTTTGATGCCCCGATTAATGATGATAATCCAAGAGATACGTCGGCCACTGCAATTGTTGCTTCAGCATTGTTAGAGTTATATCAGCTCACCAAGGATAAACAATATTTACAAGATGCAGAGGCGATGTTGGTGAGTTTATCTAGCGCGCAATATTTAGCAATGGATCCTGCTTATCAAGCTATTTTATTAAAAGGCTCTGAGAAGTGGGGAGAGCCTGAAGTTGGATCAATATTTGGCGATTATTTTTTCATTGAAGCCTTGTACCGTTGGA
>JBAHZV010000070.1:0-6786 GCA_037132845.1 Psychromonas sp. | reverse complement strand
TTCTGCGGAGGGGTGGCAGAGCGGCTGAATGCACTGGTCTTGAAAACCAGCGAGGGTTTATAGCTCTCCGAGAGTTCAAATCTCTCCTCCTCCGCCACATTAAAGAAAAAAGCCCACTGATTTTCAGTGGGCTTTTTTCTTCTCTACAGTATTATTTTCAATTCCAATGTCATTCTCTGATAATAAACTCTTATTTACTGTCTGTTTTCAGCAAATTCTGTTTAGTTATTCAATTTAACGAATTATATGCTTCTCAGCCATCATTTTTAAAGCAACAGAGCCTTTATTTACTTATGTGTAAAAATATTAAACTCTTTGTTTCACTTCCCTTTTAATAGAGAGAATACTTTCTTATCTTAGGTCAAGGTCTCACTCTCTTGATGCATGGCGTCACTCACATTTCCTGTCACTCTTAAATTTCATTTATTCAAAAACATTCTATTTTTATTGCTCTTTTTTGGTGCGTTTTTAATTTATTAGCAATTCTATCGTGCAAAAAAATATTTTTATCTTCTTATTTATAGTGTGAATCCTTTGTCTGAGTTGGCTCTGTATTCTGGCGTGATTATTGCTCTACTAATGGGCTAATGGGTAGCTAGTAGTTTGTTTTGTGGTTGTGTACAAAGTAGCCACCATCGCAAAGTAGTACCATAGTGATTGTCTGTTTTAACGATATAGGAAAAATTATAATGATTAAAAAAGAATTTTCGAAGTTAGCGTTAGCTTTAACTATAAGTCTTGTTGCAGTAGGCGTGCAGGCTAAAACATTTGTTTTTTGTTCAGAGGCGAGCCCGGAGGGTTTTAACCCTAGTTTATTCACGACAGGTACAACATTTGATGCATCAGCGCACACAATATTTAACGGTCTCGTTGCATTTAAGCTTGGAACAACACAAATTGAACCAGGGTTAGCTGAATCATGGGACGTTTCTGATGATGGTTTGGAATATACTTTTTATTTACGAAAAGGTGTTAAATTCCATAGTCAGAAAGGAGGTTTTAAACCCACTCGAGATTTTAATGCAGATGATGTTGTGTTCAGTTTTGCTCGACAAGGTGATAAAACTCATCCCTATCATAAAGTATCAGGTGGATCCTATTCATATTACAATAGTATGGGGATGGTTGCTCTTGTTAAAGAAATCAAAAAAATTGATGAGTACACGGTTAAATTTATTTTAAGTAAGCCTGAGGCGCCTTTTATAGCGAATATGGCAATGCCTTTTGCTTCTATAATGTCAGCAGAACAAGCGGAAACGCTATTAGCCGCGGGAAAACCTGAGCAACTAGATCAAAACCCCGTGGGTACCGGTCCTTTCCAACGCGTTCAATACCAAAAAGACTCTTTAATTCGTTATGTTGCCAATAAAGATTATTGGAAAGGTGCACCTAAAATAGACAAGTTAGTTTTCTCTATTACTCCAGATGCATCTGTTCGTTATGCAAAGCTTAAAGCCGGTGAATGTCATTTGATGCCTTTTCCAAATCCAGCAGATGTGGCAGAAATGAAAAAAGATCCAGATATTAACTTGATGAGTTCTGAAGGCTTGAACGTGGGTTATTTGGCATTTAATACCCAAAAAGCACCCTTTGATAACGTTAAAGTTCGCCAAGCATTAAACTATGCAGTAAATAAAAAAGCAATTATTGATGCGGTTTTTCAAGGCAGTGGTACAATCGCCAAAAATCCAATTCCACCGACGATGTGGTCATACAATGAAGCGATTAATGACTACCCATACGATATTGAAAAAGCGAAAAAACTATTGGCAGAAGCGGGCGTCACTAATCTTAAAACCAATATTTGGGCGATGCCAGTACAACGTCCTTATAACCCCAATGCACGTCGTATGGCTGAAATCATTCAAGCAGATTGGGCAAAAGCTGGAGTGCAAGCGGATATCGTTTCTTATGAATGGGGTGAGTATTTAAAACGTTCAAGATTGGGAGAGCATGATACTGCGCTACTGGGTTGGACGGGTGATAATGGTGATCCAGATAACTTTTTAGCGGTACTACTTGGTTGTGATGCAATCGGGGGAGGAAACCGGGCAATGTGGTGTTATCAACCCTTTGAAGATAAAATATTAGCGGCTAAGTCTATTTCAGATCAAAGTCAGCGTTCTGTGCTTTATAAAGAAGCACAAGTTATTTTTAAAGAGCAAGCTCCTTGGGTAACCATTGCGCATTCAGTAGTTTACAAACCACTACGTAAAGAAGTTCAAGGCTTTGTGATTGATCCTCTTGGCGGACATTTTTTCTATGGTGTTTCACTGAAGTAATGTTTTTCGGGGTAGGTTTTCTACCCCACCTTTCCTCCCTTGAACCTGGTAACAAGCAATGTTTCAATTTGTTTTTAGAAAATTAATGTTAGTGATTCCCACTTTTATTGGTATCACTTTACTGACTTTTACGCTTATTCGTTTGATTCCCGGAGATCCGATAGAAATTATGGCTGGCGAGCGCGGTGTTTCACCGGAGCGCCATGCTGAATTACTTCATGAATTAGGTTTAGATAAGCCTCTTTTATCGCAATATGGTGATTATCTTATTGGTATATTTCAAGGTGACTTAGGAGAGTCTTTGATCACCAAAACGTCAGTGGTTGATGAATTTTTAACGTTGTTTCCTGCCACGGTCGAATTAGCTTTTTGTGCTATCATTTTTGCCCTTTTAATTGGACTTCCTGCCGGTATGATTGCCGCCGTTAAACGCGGATCTATTTTTGATCATTCAGTGATGACCGCCTCTCTCACTGGTTACTCTATGCCTATTTTCTGGTGGGCGTTATTATTAATGCTGATATTTTCAGTCTATCTCGGTATTACACCTGTTTCAGGACGTATAAGTGTTATGTTCTGGATCGATGATGTCACTGGTTTTATGCTCATTGATACTTTATTAAGTGATGAAGAAGGGGCATTTAGTAGTGCGCTTCAACATTTAATATTACCCAGTATTGTTCTTGGTACTATTCCGTTGGCGGTTGTTGCTCGTATGACGCGCTCTTCGATGCTTGAGGTATTAAGTGAAGATTATATCCGTACCGCTCGATCTAAAGGTATGGCACCTAGACGCGTGATTATTGTGCATGCATTGCGCAACGCATTAATTCCTGTGATCACGGTGATCGGCTTACAAGTTGGTGCCTTGCTTTCCGGTGCGATTTTAACGGAGACTATTTTTGCATGGCCGGGTATTGGCAAGTGGCTGATTGAATCAATTAGTCGCCGTGATTACCCTGTTGTACAGGGGGGGATTTTGATTGTGGCAACCATGATTATTATTATAAATCTATTGGTTGATATTGCTTATGGCATTGTTAATCCCCGCATTCGTCACGCTAACTAAGGAGCTGTTACATGTCAGAATTAAATCAACAAACGGCGACTATATCGAGCCCTGCAATGAAAACACCATTACAGGAGTTTTGGTACTATTTTAGTCAAAATTCAGGTGCTGTAGCTGGTCTTATATTTATCATCATCATCTCAATAACTGCCATTTTTGCTGATGTTATCGCACCACATTCACCTATTGAGCAATATCGAGATGCTTTATTAATGCCACCTGCGTGGGTTGAAGGTGGGTCTTGGCGTTACCTGTTAGGCACGGATGATGTTGGCCGAGATATGCTTTCTCGTTTGATGCACGGTGCACGACTGTCATTAATGATTGGTACACTAGTGGTTACCTTATCCTTGGGATTTGGCGTTGTTTTAGGGTTGATTGCCGGATTTTATAGAGGTGTAGTTGAAGTTATTATCATGCGTTGTGTTGATATCATGCTTGCTATGCCCAGTCTATTATTAGCCATTGCTATCGTCGCTATCTTAGGGCCAAGTGTTTTTAATGCCGCGATGGCAATTACTATTGTCTCTTTGCCTCATTATGTGCGTCTAACACGCGCATCAACGATGGCTGAATTAAATAAAGATTATGTGATTGCTTCGAAAGTGGTCGGGGCTAGGCCATTACGGTTAATGTTTATTACTATTTTACCTAATTGTTTAGCACCATTAATCGTACAAGCGACACTTGGATTTTCAACGGCGATTTTAGATATGGCAGCATTAGGATTTTTAGGGATGGGAGCACAACCTCCCACACCTGAATGGGGGAGTATGTTAGCCAGTGCTTTGCAATTTGTGCAAAGAGCTTGGTGGGTGGTTACCTTTCCGGGGCTGTTTATTTTATTAACGGTATTAGCATTTAATTTAATGGGTGACGGTTTACGTGATGCATTAGACCCAAAACTTAAGGATTAAGGAACTTAGATGTCTTTACTAGAAGTAAAAAACCTGACCGTTGAGTTTGGTTCGAATAATAATCCTTTTCGTGCAGTAGATAGTATTAGTTACTCTGTTAACGAAGGTGAAGTAGTAGGAATCGTTGGTGAATCGGGATCAGGGAAGAGTGTTAGTTCATTGTCAATAATGGGCCTTATTGGATATCCTGGACGTGTTAGTGCAGATGAATTGTGTTTTAACGGTAAAGATTTATTAGCTCTTTCTGAAAAAGAGCGTCGTGCCATCACCGGTGCTGACATTGCGATGATATTTCAAGAGCCAATGTCTAGTTTAAATCCTTGTTACACCGTTGAATTTCAAATATCTGAAGCATTAAAAATTCACCAAGGAGGTAGTAAAAAATGGCGTCGTGAACGCTGTATAGAACTGCTTGAAATGGTTGGTATACCTGATGCAAAAAATCGTTTGAAAATATATCCTCATCAGCTTTCTGGAGGAATGAGTCAAAGAGTTATGATTGCAATGGCCATAGCTTGCGATCCTAAGTTATTGATTGCAGATGAACCAACCACCGCATTAGATGTAACAATTCAAGCACAGATAGTTGACTTGTTGATTGATTTACAGCAACAAAAAAATATGGGGCTCATTTTAATAACGCACGACTTAGCACTAGTCGCTGAAGTGGCACACCGAGTTTTGGTAATGTATGCCGGGCAAATAGTGGAAACAGGTTTAGCTGATGAAATATTCACCCATCCTCAACATCCCTATACTCAAGCTCTGCTGAACTCTTTACCTGAGTCTGCACATGGTAAAGAAAGGTTAGATGCATTAGGCGGTGTTGTCCCCGGCGCATTTGATCGACCTACTGGTTGTATGTTGAGTCCACGTTGCCCTTATGCAAATGAAAAATGCCAACAACCACCACCAATTTTGGGTGAACCTGGACGACAAGTTAAATGCTTTACCCCGTTAGACAAAACAGGGAAACCACAATGAGTAATCAAGTAGACAATGTCGTTTCTAATGAGACATTATTAGTCGTTAATGACGTAAAAAAACATTATAAAGTAAATCTGGGGATGTTTAAGGGCGATGCCAATGTCAAAGCATTAGACGGTGTGAGTTTTGAGTTGCAACGAGGGCGTACACTTGCCGTTGTTGGTGAATCTGGTTGTGGTAAATCAACGTTAGCAAGAGTGTTGACATTGATTGAGACACCCAGTGCAGGAGAGCTGTTTTTTAAGGGTGATGATATTTTAAGTATGGGTAAAAATGCAGCAAAAGTATTGCGTGAGAATATTCAAATTATTTTTCAAAACCCCTATGGTTCATTGAATCCTCGTAAAAAAATAGGTTCTATTTTAGAAGAACCGTTGGTTATTAATACTAAATTGAGTCGCACTGAACGTAAACTTAAAGCGCAAGCAATGCTTAAAAAAGTGGGATTGCGACCTGAACATTACGATCGTTATCCACATATGTTTTCTGGCGGGCAACGTCAGCGTATCGCTATCGCACGTGGATTAATGTTAGAGCCACAGATATTAGTCGCCGATGAGCCTGTATCTGCATTGGATGTATCAGTGCAAGCACAAGTGCTAAATTTAATGATGGATCTACAACAAGAGATGGGGCTCAGTTACGTTTTTATTTCCCATGATTTATCGGTTGTTGAGCACATTGCTGATGATGTAATGGTAATGTACTTAGGCAAAACCGTTGAATATGCAAGCTGTGATGAATTGTTTAAAAACCCTAAACATCCTTACACACAAGCTTTGTTATCGAGTACGCCACGTTTGGATCCTGCGCAACGTCGAGAAAAAATTAAGCTGGACGGAGAGTTACCTTCACCACTTAATCCACCTACAGGTTGCGCTTTTCACACTCGTTGTCGTTATGTGAAGGAAAAATGTGTTAATCAGCAGCCTGAATTATTGACTGATTCAGGTTGTCAGGTCGCTTGTTTCGCTTATCAAGAGGGGCGTATTTAATAACTAAATGTTATGTAGCCATAATGCATAGCAACAAAGTATCATTGGGATATACCCGTTATCATTCAAGATGTAAAACTCAGCAAGTCGTGAGATGATAAGGTTCTAGCAATAAACGCAGAGCTAACGGTATCAAACATAAGGCAGATTCAGCAATGAAGGTGCTTGGCTCATCGCTTGCCCTTTTGGAACCGCTAGCTTGACGCTATGCAACCACGGTAATCCAGCATTGCAATATTCTCTGAAAGCCTAGCATTTTGTTTTAGCCAAATTATTGTTAAAAACAAAACCCGCAAAATATTATTGACTGTTTTATCAAGGCTACATTTATGATGGTGGAAGTATGTACCTCATTAGGTATTTCTACTACCTCAAGAGGGCTTGCCTTAGGTCGTTTAAAAGATGATCTCAACGCATTTTGTTTGATATGTGAGCAAACAGTTTTTTTTATGGTTATTTCACTTTACAAATGCGCCTTAAACTCTGTATTATTCGTCTCGTTCTGCGGAGGGGTGGCAGAGCGGCTGAATGCACTG
>JBAHZV010000119.1:0-6112 GCA_037132845.1 Psychromonas sp. | reverse complement strand
CTAGGATATTTAAATGAAGAAAGTAGACCCCGAAATATCAATGGTTATTGAACGTAAGCCTTGGTCTTTCAACCAAGTGCCGGAAAAAACATTAAAAGTTATATTAGTTTCATTGCTCGCGATGATGAGTATCCTCATTATTTATCAAGTTGTGGCACGTTATGTATTTAATTCTCCTAGCGCAATGTCTGAAGAATTGTTGCGTTATTCGCTTATTTGGCTAGGTATTTTAGGGGCCTCACTGTGTTTCATGAAATCGACACACTTGAGTTTACCGCTGTTACTCGATTATGTAACAGCGTCTACAAGACAAAAGATAGAGCTCTTTAACCTCTATCTGTATGTGTTACTTGGCGCGGTAATGACGTGGGGTGGCTACGTCGCATCAATGAAAAATATAAATATGCTAACCCCAACGTTACATATTCCACTTGGTGTAGTGCAAAGTGTGCTGATGCTCAGTGGTATTGTGATCACCCTTAGTCAACTTTGCAAAATACGACAAGAAGTAAAGCGAAATCCAAGCCAAGGCATTATCTTTACAATTTATATTGTGGTGACTTTAATCCTGTTTTTTAGTTTTACCTATGTAAAGGGCTTAGATAGTTTTGATACTTACCTTTATGACAATATTGAATTAATTTCGTTTTTCACACTGTTTATCTCGTTCGTATTCTTTTTGATCATGGGAACGTCGATTGCGGTCGGTTTGGCTTTTTCTGGAATATTTACATTATTTTTGCAAATTGACTTTGTTAATCTTATCGGCACAACCAGTGAAAAATTGTTTAGTGGAATCGATAGTTATGGTTTTTTAGCCTTGCCATTTTTCATCCTTGCCGGAAATATTATGAATCAAGGAGGTATTGCAAAGCGCCTTATTCTTTTTGCAATGCTAATAGGAAAACGCGTACCTGGCAGTCTTTGGCAAACCAATATTGTCGCTAATATGATGTTTGGATCTTTATCTGGGTCGGCCATCGCAGCATCAACGGCTATTGGTGGAATCATCAGCCCAATGGCAAGAGAAAAAAATTATGATATGCCTTTTACGACGGCCGTCAATGCAAGTTCATCTATCTCTGGCATGCTGATTCCGCCAGCCGGTGCGTTTATTGTTTATTCGATGATTACCGGGGGCAGTGCATCAATCGCCGCTTTGTTTTTAGGTGGCTATATTCCTGGGCTCATTATTGGTCTAAGCGTGATGTTGGTTGCCTATCGCTTCGCTAAAAAGAACAATTACCCTATTGATACCACATGTTATTCATATACTGAGGTGGCGATTATTATTTGGCGTGCTCTACCCAGTATGTTCCTAGTCTTTGTTGTGATCGGCGGTATTATTGGCGGTATGTTTACTGCTATTGAAGCATCAGGCATCGCCGTTGTTTATAGCTTATTGCTGGCGATGTGTTATCGAACATTGACCTTCAAAATTTTGATCAAGACACTTTATGATTCCGCTTTGAGTACCTCCGTTATCTTGTTTTTGATTGCCTGCTCCAGTTTGATGAGTTGGTCGATGACCTTTGCGAGTATCCCGGAAACAGTTGGCGAGATATTGGTCTCGGTGAGTGATAACAAGTATGTGATTTTACTGGTTATCAATATCACCTTGTTATTGGTTGGTGTCTTTATGGATATGGCACCCGCACAGCTCATCTTTACCCCAATTCTTTACCCAGTGGTGACACAGATGGGAGTCGATCCGGTGCATTTTGGCATTATCATGATCTACAACCTTTCGATGGGGATTGTGACACCACCAGTGGGGACGGTGCTGTTTGTCTCGTGCGGTGTTAGCGGGGAAAAAATTACCAATGTGATTCGCCCACTTCTTCCCATTTTCTTGGTGCAATTTATTGGACTTTTACTGGTGACCTACATCCCAGTTATTACTTTAGGTCTGCCTCGATTATTTGGGCTTATCAATTAACAACAGGATTAAACAATGAAAAATTTGTTATTTTCAGCAAACCCTTTAATCACTAAGGCTGACTTCCAACAGTTAGTGAGGGACTTGTTTGAACCACTGATTCCTTATTATCAAGCACAGGGTTCACGGATTGATTTTGATGAAGGTGGCGCCAGCTTTGATATGGTTGCCAGCTCATTGGAAGGTGTCGCACGACCCTTGTGGGGCTTGGTGCCGCTTGCGCTTGGCGGAGGTGATTTTGCCCACTGGGATTTGATTCGCCAACTTATTACTCAAGGTACTGATCCTCGCTCAGAGGGGTTTTGGGGGCAGTTACATGATACTGACCAGCGTAGCGTAGAAATGGCTGCCATTGGTTTCTTTGTCGCCTTGTTGCCATCTCAAGCATGGGATCCTTTAAGCACAACAGAGAAAGACAACTTGGTGTGCTGGTTAGCCAGTATTCAAGATAAAGCAACAGTACATAATAATTGGCTTTTTTTTACGCTGATCGTTCAGCACGCTTTAAAAACAGTTGGGCGTAAAGATCTGGTGGATTCAGCGCTACAACAGAAATTCTTAGAAAAGATAAAGAACTGGTATTTAGGTGAGGGTTGGTATGGCGACGGTGATATTGAAAGTATCGACCACTACAACGGTTTTGCATTGCACTACTACAGCCTCATTTATGCGACACTGTTTGATCATCAAAATGATGAGCTCGCGAAGCTTTTTAAATCACGGGCAGACGCTTTTGCAAAACCATTTAGCTATTGGTTTGCAGACAATGGGGATACGCTGGTCCAAGGACGATCGCTAACCTATCGTTTTGCGTGTTGTGGTTTTTGGGCGGCCTACGCCGTCAGTGACGAGACTGTTTTTAGCCCGGGACAAATTAAAGGGCTTTGGGCAAGGCACCTGCGTCGTTGGAAAGACAAACCAATTTTTACCCACGACGGGATTCTTACGCGTGGTTACGATTATCCGAATCTACAAATGTGCGAAGTATATAATTCACCAACGTCTCCGTATTGGGCAATGAAAGCTTTTTTACCTTTGATGCTCGCTGATGACTCGAGTTTCTGGAGCAGTGCAGAACAAGCCATCGAATATCCTGCCGTGATACAAGCAATGCCTGCCAATAAAACCATCGCCCAACGTGTTGATGGTCATTCAATTGTTCACTATGGGGCATCTATCCACCTTGACTTTCAACTGGATAAATACAACAAGTTTGCTTATTCAACCTTTGGTGGAATGGATATCAGCTCTTTGTTGTATTCAGAAAGACTTAGTTTTGGCGACAACATCTTAGCCTTAAGCTTTGATGGTGGCTGTAACTGGCAAATGCGTCAAAAGAACATTAGCGTCAGCATTGAGGACTCAAGGCTTAGTATCATTTGGACATCAGGAAAAGTGACGGTTTCTACGATCATTGATGTTTATGAAAACGGAGAGTGTATTCGCACGCATCATTTTGATAGCCATGAAGAGGTGTGGGTCGTAGAAAGTGGTTTTGCTGTTGGTAAATGGTACCAAGAAGAATTAATCCTCGCTTCAAATGACAGTCATAAATCAGAGATCATTGTTCAAGGTAGTAACGGGATCTCAGCAATAAAGAGTCTAGATAATCATCTGAAATCAGCGCATGTGACAACTCGGGTCAATAGTGATGTGTCATTCCCTCGCAGTGCGGTTCCCTTTTTATTAACTAAACTTGGATCGGGAAGTCATACCATCTCGAGTCAATTTAAGATGAATAAGTAAGTTGTATTTTTATTAACGTTATAAATAAGAGAGATAAGACAATGGTAAAGTGTGTAGCAGTATTGTTATCAGATGGTTTTGAAGAGGGTGAAGCAGTTGTATTCATTGATATTCTGCGCCGTTTAGAAATTAAAGTAGATGTTTTGTCGTGTATGGAAACAACTGCACTAGCAAGCTATTTTGGAACGAAAATCACCGCCGATTACACGCTAAATGAAAAATATGATCAAACTTACGATGCGGTGATGATGCCCGGTGGCCCACAAGGAACTGATAATTTATCGGCTAATGTAATGGTCATTGATTTCCTTAAAAAACATATTGAACGAGAGAAATATATCTGTGCATTGTGTTCGTCGGGAGCCAAAGTATTAGCCGCACATAATCTCCTTGGAGAGCGTAATTATACGACGGGAGGCGGGCTTAATGAAAACTATAATGATGGCAATTTCCAGGATAAAAAAGTAGTTATTGATGGTCACTTTATCAGTGGTAAAGGTCTGGGGGTGAGCTTCGAGTTTGCTTTTACTGTTGCTAAAATGCTGTTAGCTGATAATCAAAAAGATGTTGATTGGCAAGCACAGCATATTTACTTTGATCATTGGCCTGTATAGCATCACTGAATATTAATACCAAAGGAATTAATTAAGTGATCAAGCATTACGCAGGAAAAATTATCACTAACAAGGCGTGAGTTGCAGGAGATAGTTATTCTCACTTCAAGACTCACAACGTAGGTAGGGTTAATTTTAACAACTGAGGATGATCACCTTTTTAGTTCTTTTGGTATAAGCATGGCACTTAACGACGCCACCCATTATGCTATTCGGATGGCGTCGTATTTATTGTAAAAATAACACAGCATATGCCCGTCATCATTCGATAAGGGTTATCGTTAAATTATTTTAAAATAGGGTGATCAGAGCATCATCATAAATTTACTCTTAATGTCTGGTGCTATGCAATCGAAGTTTGCATTTGTTGCTGGTCTTTAATTGCGCTAAGCAACGAAATTCAAATCTGATTTTATATTTTGAAGGGATACTTTATTTACGCTTTAGCGTGATAAATTCCTGATGCAATTTTTCATAACGCTGAGCATGACCTTCGGGTAACAGTGTATTACCTAACTGGCTAAAGTTAGTTTGGCAATGATTGAGATATGTTATGCGATCATCTCGATTGCCATGTTTAACTAATTCTATGTACACTTGAATACGGTTAAGTAGGGCACCTGAATTTAATGGCTCAAGCTCGAGTGCTTGATTAAAATGCTCCAATGCGGTGCTATAATTTGTAGCTGCAAATGCTTGAATCCCCAGTTTATTGTGAATTTTAAAATTATTAATACGTTTTTCAAGATTTTCCCCTGTTTTCTCATCGATAATTGCCTGAGTGGTGGGATCCATAATGTCTCGTTTTTTGAGCGCTTCCATATAAGGCGCTGCGTAATCAAATTCACCAATATCGAGTAGTGCAAATAAGCTTGCAGATAACAGGGTATTATCAACGGTGTCGAGGTTTATTTTATTTCTTTCCAGTGTATTCAAAATACGCCGTTTGGCTTTTAATTTTTCACCTAAAGTAAAGAATATTTTCGCTTGGCAAATTTCATCATAGCAGTTGAAATCAAAGTTTTTATTGCGACCTTCTTCAAAGCGACTTTGATACAAAGCCGAATTGACCCGTTTTAATATTGTTTTGCGATCACTCATTTCCTCCTGTGCACTGGCATACGTGAAAATACTTCGAATATAGTTTGCCAGATGACAAGGATCGGGATAAAAAGAGTTACGACTGAGTAATAAAATAGACTGATAACTATTGAGCATTATTTTATGCTCATTAACTTCATGCGCAAGTAGTGCAACTTCTTGGTGTTTCTCAATACTATGGTGAGTTATATTGGCCGCTTTAGCTAAAATATCTAATGCTTTTTTGAAATCTTTAGCGCCTTGATAGGCACGTGATAACCACTGGTAAGCCTCCATATGTAATGGATGATTATCAATAAGCTCTTGTAATATAGCAATGGCCTGTGGATATTTATGCTGTAGATAATACACTTTTCCTAAGGTGATGCTTTCACGTATCAAAGGACGTTTTTCAACCAGATCAATGAGTATTTTTTCTGCACCATCAAACTTTTTGATGGTGATAAAAATATCAGCCAATAAACTTTTACATAAACCACCGAATTTGTCTTTTGCTTTTATCTTCTCGTTGCAGAGTTCAATTGCTCGTTCATATTTCTGCTCTCTAATTGCTTCGAATATAGCAGATAAAGCTTCTTTTTTTTGACTTGCTTTTTTTAAACGATTAAATATTTGAGTTTGTGAAAAGGGTTTCATTAAATAGTCGTCAGGCGCTTTCTCTATTGCGGTGAGCACCATGCCCTTATTACTATCTCCGGTGATAATAAAACAC
>JBAHZV010000076.1:0-42919 GCA_037132845.1 Psychromonas sp. | reverse complement strand
TAACAAAAAACATCACATTAGACACTGTATTTATCGGTGCAGGCAATGATCCATGGGGAGGTTATCGCGTCGGTTTTGAAGCAACAACGCGCTTACAACTAAAAGATTTTGGTATCACAGTGATGGGCGCTTCAAGTTATGCTGATATGGTGTTGCAGGTAGAAGGTATTAAACAATAAAATAAATAAGATGCTGAAAAATAAGAGCTTAAACCCTAACTGCGCAACTGCATCGTGACTAAGACAATGCCGTGATCGGTACTTTCGCCATCTCTATCAAAAATAGGATTAATAAGGTGGCGATCATAAGTATCATAATCACAAACTGAAAAGATACTTTTGTTATATTTAGCATCAAATTCACAGGACACAAGAATATGATCTAATACCGAACTTGTTTCTCCAAAATAGTGTGTCGCTTGACGCTTTTGTCCTGCATAAAAATCACTTTCGGTGAACAAATCCCATACATCATGTAAGCAGTATTTTTCTAAAAATTTGTCTTTATCCAGCTGAGAAACAAAGCGTAAATTATCAGTTAATAACTGACTTAAAATACCATCATTGAGATTGTTATTAAAATCACCCATTAATAACATTGGCTTAGCTGTTTCAGCTTTACGTTTTATCATTTCAACTAACAATAGAGAAGCTTCACTGCCACGTTGAATGCTTGATGCCCAACCACCAGCAACATTTGCTTTTAGTGATTCAATAATATTTTCTTCAGCCGATAAGAGCGCATTTTCACTGTGCTCAAAACGTGCTCTTTTTGACTTAAAATGCACCACATAACAATCAGACTCGCCGATATGCGGTAGGTCGATGGTTGCACGTAATATTTTTCGGCTAAAATAAAAGGCTTCATTTAACCCCATCTCAGAGGCTAATATTTGATCAAGTTCAACAGCGCAAGCATCAATAATGGGATAACGTGAGGCAATTGCAACCACCGGTGAGCTACAAATAAAATCATCTACAATGGTGCATTCATCAACCACTGAAAAATAATCATAACCCACCTCTTTTAATAATGACTGTAGTGACTCTGGACTAAAGACCTCTTGAAAACCAATAACATCAGGCTGACATTCACTTAAATAACGTTTTATCCAACGTTGTTTTTTCTGCCATTGTGGCTCACTATAAATTCGTTCAAATTCATAACAAGCAAAAGGAGGCGCAAGATAGTTCAAAAGGTTAAACGTAGCAATTTTTAATGTGCTATTAGGGATATCCACGATTATTTTCTTCTGTTGGTAATGGTTAAATTGTTGTGTTGCTCTGACTTATGCGCCCATATCAATCAAAATACTTTGTGCAGTCGCGAGCTTAGCGCGTTGTTCACCTCACGTCGGGACACACTTTGCATCTTGATTGGTAATGGCTATATTAAGTTTAACCCATTGGGAATTATAATAACTATCTAAATAGCGATCGCCTCGATCACATAACAGTGTCACAATTGCCCCTGTTTCTCCTTTTTGGTGCATTTCAGTTGCAAGCTTTAGTACGCCAACCATATTGGTTCCGGTGCTTGGCCCCACTTTTCGACCGACTATTTTTTCCAACCAAAGCATCGTATTTATCGACTCAATATCAGCGACTTTAATCATTCTATCAATCAAAGATGCAATAAATGAGGGCTCCACACGTGGGCGACCTATGCCTTCAATTTTACTGTTTGTGGCACTGCGTAAGGTTTTATCGGCACTTTTATAATAATCGTAAAAGACTGAATTTTCTGGATCAACCACCACCAACTCTGTGTTTAATTGTTTATAACGAATATAACGACCAATGGTTGCACTGGTCCCTCCCGTGCCAGCACTGACAACAACATATTTAGGTACGGGGTACTTTTCAAGCGCCATTTGGTTAAAAATAGAATCAGCAATATTATTGTTACCACGCCAGTCTGTTGCTCGCTCTGCGTAGGTAAATTGATCCATATAATAGCCCTTTAACTGCTTCGCTAACTTTTCTGATTGTGCATAAATCATGTCAGTAGAATCAACAAGATGACACTGCCCACCATAATCTTTTATTAAAGAAAGTTTTTCAGGACTGGTACTTTTTGCCATTACAGCAATAAATTTAAGACCTAATAAGCGCGCAAAATAGGCTTCAGAAATGGCAGTACTACCCGAAGAGGCTTCAATAATGGTGGTATTTTGGTTAATTTCACCATTGCACAATGCGTACAAAAATAATGAGCGTGCTAAACGATGTTTAAGGCTTCCCGTCGGGTGAGTACTTTCATCTTTTAAATAAATATCTATCCCAGGAAAGGTTGTTAACTCAAGTTTAATTAAATGAGTATCAGCACTACGTTGATGATCAGATTGAATTAATGCAATCGCATTATGAACCCATTGGCGGTTGTTAGACATATATACTCCTCATTCACAGTAGCGGTAAGTATAAAGAACAACGAAGAGAACTATCTTCTCCATTTTGACAAAAAAAACCATATAAAAGAAAATTAACCTAAAAATATGCAACAATAAAGAAAATAACCAACAGGAATTAAATATGGATAGAATAGACAAGCAAATATTAACGTTGTTACAACAGGATTGTTCCCTCTCATTACTACAAATAGCAGACCAGCTGCACCTCACCACAACACCTTGTTGGAATCGAATAAAACGCTTGGAAAACGAAGGGGTTATCAAAAAACGTGTTGCATTGCTCGATAGCGAAAAAGTGGGCTTAGAGTTAATTGCGTTTGTACAAATAAAAACCCAGCAGCATTCTGAAGCTTGGTTCAAAGATTTTGTACTACAAATTAAGGGGTTTTCACAAGTGATGGAGTTCTATCGTATGACAGGAGAATACGATTACATGCTTAAAGTATTGGTTAAAGATATGCGCAGTTATGATACGTTTTACAAAACATTGGTAAATAATATCAGTGGCTTGACCGATGTAAATTCAAGCTTTGCGATGCAACAGCTTAAATATACGACCGAGTTAGCACTTTGACATCCTCCCCGACCTAAAGGACTGAGATTCCTACTGCTAGCGCTTGATGTCCCAAGCGGAGAATGTTCTTTGCTGCAGTAAAAAGTCTCGGCATAGTTTTTACGAAAATAATTATTTTTCTGTTAATGCAGGCGTCGTGAAATGAATGCCATCCCAACCATTGATCATAAATTGGCGGATATTTTGGTGATCATCGCCTTGCGGATAGTGTAAAACATCTTCGCGATAATATTGACCAAAGCATGCTAACGTCTGTGCTGGTGATAGATTTTGTAATAAAGCAAAAGCAAATAATTTACAAGAGCCAGAATTTTGCCCGGCAACATTGTGTTGTTCTCCATTAACAAAGCCAATCTCTGTAAAGAGATAATTTTCTTCAATAACGGCCATCGTATCAGTGAATTCTAAGGTTTGAGGTGTGTTGGTTAATTTTTCTAAAAAAGTCTTTATTAACATCGTATTCCTTGCTTAAACTGCGTCATCGCTTTATTTAATCAAAATAAATAGTTTTATTTTGCGGTAAGTTTTCCGCCGTCACCGCTTCACCTTTAATACATTTTTCTTCATTAGCCCACTCACCTAAATCAATTAGTTGACAACGTTTACTACAAAAGGGACGGTGTAAACTCTCTTTTGACCACTCAACCTCTTTTTTACAAGTAGGGCAATTTACTTTCATTATTTTCTCTCTTTGCTAACAACAGATCTGCTTAAATTCAATATTTTCAGATAAATGATTTTCAATATCACTACACATAAAGCGGATTGAATACCTGTTTTTATGACCACTTATTATTGGATAAACAGCGCATGAAGTATCCAGCTCGATGCTCACGAAACAACTATTTTCTACTTCGCCTTGATAAAAACCATTCACCGCGATTTGTTTTGATGGCGTTCCCTGTGAGCGTTTAAGCTTTAGAAACAAGAGCACTGATTTCTGTAATGCTTCAAAAGGAATAAGCCAACTATCGGCATCTTTACTTTGTTTTATTTTACCTTCCGCTAACCAAAAATGGTACTGCGGAAGATCAAAATTACAGCTACCGCTAGGGATACAAAAACGTTGTTTCAGTGAGGTTAAAAAACGATTGCTTTTAAAATAACGTAATTGTTTAGGCATCGCCAATACAGCGATAATTAACATGTCAATTTCAGAGAGTAATTCAGAGACCGCCTGCTGATCAGCTTCTTCATGCTTTAACCACAACTTAAACTGCTCTGATAATAAACGTAAATCTTTAATTAAGTCATGGCGAATATCACATCGTTCACTAAGATCTATCAGTTCAAAAAGTGCTTTAAAGAATACCGTTGCGTCACTTTCATGAGTAAATTCTTTCGCTCTCATAATTTGTAGAAAAAGAAACTCAAAACGTAAATAGCTACGTATTTTCTCATTCAATGGATATTCAAAAGTGATCATATTAGTCATTTTTAATCTCATTTCTGCAAGTTACTGGTTATTGTAACGTCCGAAGGTGTTTATCTAAAGCAATTACTGAATTTTCTAATTGCGTTAATGATACTCCACTATTGTCAATAACAAAATCTGCTTTTTGCAAACGTTTTTGACGGTCAATTTGGCTAGCAATAATTGCTTTAATTTGTGCTTCAGTACTGCTATCACGCGCACTCGCACGTTTTATTTGTAGTGCTTCATCAATATCAACAACCAGTATATAATCGCAATAACATTGCAGTTTGTTTTCAAACAGTAAAGGCGCTTCTAAAATAACATAATCACCTTGAGCCAGCGCAAGTTGTGCTAACATTTGTTGACGAATAATGGGATGTAATAATTCATTTAACCATCTTTTTTTATTTTTATCAGAAAAAATAGCCTGACGTAATTTAGTGCGGTTTAATTCTCCAGCCATTAAGATATCCGAACCAAAATAATCGCTAATTTTTTGGAGCACAGGGCGACCTTTTTGCACCACTTCACGAGCAACAATATCGGCATCAACCACAACAACATTTAATTTTTTAAAAAAACCAGAAAGAGTCGATTTCCCACTACCAATACCACCCGTTAAACCTAGTATTAGACTCATTTTTTCCCCTTAGCCTATAGCGACGATCATTTTATAAGAGTTATGTCATTAAATCCAAACTTCATGCTAAAATTAGATTTTTATTGTTTTTTTGGAAATAGAGTAATGATTGAAGCAGATATTTCAGAAAGTATTAAGATCGCATTACATGAAGATTTAAATGGTTTATCACCACAAGAGGGTGATATTACCGCTAATTTAATACCACAAGATAAACAAGCGAAAGCAGTTATTATCACCCGTGAAGATGCAGTTTTTTGTGGTCAAGCATGGGTACGAGAAGTTTTTTATCAACTAGATGATAAGGTGACGATTCATTGGCATGTTAAAGACGGCGATCTTGTGAAAGCAAATGATATATTGTTTACCCTTGAAGGTGGTGCTCGCACACTCTTAACGGGTGAACGTAGCGCATTAAATTTCGTTCAAATGCTCTCGGGTATCGCAACGTGTGTCAAGCAATATGCGGATTTAATCAGCGAAACAAATTGTAAATTATTAGATACACGAAAAACACTACCCGGTTTACGTAGCGCTTCTAAGTATGCCGTATTATGCGGTGGTGGCTTTAATCACCGTGCCGGGTTATTTGATGCTTACCTTATTAAAGAAAACCATATTTTGGCCTGTGGTGGCATTAAGAACGCGGTAGAAATAGCCAGTAAACACCGTCCGAAACGCTTGGTTGAAGTTGAAGTTGAAAGCATTAATGAATTACGACAAGCATTAAGTGCAGGTGCACAGCGTATCATGCTCGATAACTTCACCATTGCAATGATGAATGAAGCAGTACAGATAAATCGAGATAATGAACATACTGCAGATATCGAGGTTTCGGGTAATGTCACGGCGAGCACTATTTTAAGTTACGCACGCACAGGAGTAGATTACATTTCTGTCGGCGCATTAACCAAACACGTACGCGCGATTGACCTGTCAATGCGCTTTGTTGATTAGAATAATGGGTATCAGTCAAGTTGCAAAATTCATCACATGAATAGATAAACAGATTCTAAACAGAAAGCTAAAAATCTAAAGGCTTAAATCGACATTTTCGAACAACCACAATAGTGTCCGATTTAACGACTGAATAAAGCATCATGAGTATCTGTTACTAATGGGCATATCTTGCAGATATGGTAAAACTTCCTAGACTGATAGTCTTACTAGGGAGTTTTTTATGCCACGTATACTGCTATTTATCCTGTTTTTTTCGACACTTTCCCATGCAACAGCGCCTCCTCTGCAACATGCAGTTAAGTTTCACGACGATATTATTATCCAACATTACTGGGTAAGTGAAAAACTCGATGGTGTTCGTGCTTATTGGAATGGTCAGCAACTGATTTCTCGTCAAGGTAATCCTTTTCCTGCCCCACAATGGTTTATTGCTGATTTTCCAGAACAAGTACTTGATGGTGAGTTATGGATAGGCCGAGGTACATTTGAAAAAGTATCGGGTATTGTACGTCGCCAGCAAGGTGATCCCGCTGCGTGGCGAGATATAAGCTTTATGATTTTTGATCTGCCAAGTTCAGGCAACATCTTCACCCAGCGATTAATGAAGATGCAACAATTGGTTGAAAAAAGTGCGTCTCCCTTTTTAAAAATAATTCCTCAATATAAAGTGAGCACACATAAAGCATTACAAATAAAACTGGATGACGTTATTAACAAGGGTGGTGAAGGCTTAATGTTGCACCATGGTAATGCTTATTATCAAATTAAGCGTAACCAAGATCTGATGAAATTAAAACGTTATGATGATGCCGAGGCAATTGTTTTACAGCATGTGCCCGGCAAAGGTAAACACCTTGGACGAATGGGTGCATTAGTGGTTAAAACGACACAAGGGATAATCTTTAAAATAGGCACAGGTTTTAGTGATCTCGAACGAGAAAACCCTCCTGCGATTGGTACAACGATTACTTATCAATATATTGGAAAAACCAAAAACAATGTACCACGTTTTGCCAGTTACCTGCGTATTCGAGACACAACGCCTCCTTAAAATTGAGAAGTTAGCCCTTTCTATTATTAAATAACTGATTGTTAAAAAACTGATTGTTAAGAAACTGATGATTAGCAGTAATTTGTGATGGCAGAGACCAATCAATATGCGTTATGGCACTATTTTTCATGTTTCTACATTATAATACCAAAGGAACTAAAAAGGTGATCACCCTCGCTCGTTTAGATCAACCTTAACTGCGTTGTGAGTTTTGAAGTGAGGATAACTATCTCCTGCAACTCACGCCTTATTACCGTTAATTTATCCTTCGCAATCATTGATCACTTAATTAATTCCTTTGGTATTATCTGAGTGAGCACTAAGTAAAGCATCTTGATGGGTAACGGGTATAAACCGAACTTTAATCCATCAAAATAGTGAGAGATTAAAACCCGATCTATTCATTTTATTTTGCTAACATCGCATTTAAATCAGATTCAACGTCAGTGATCAACGTTAAACCAAACTGTTCTTTTAATATATTAAGCAGGTTATCCGTTAAAAAAGCAGGCTTACTGGGTCCAACACGGATATCTTTAATACCTAATGATAATAACGTTAATAACACTACAATCGCTTTCTGCTCAAACCAACTCAGAACAATACTCAACGGTAGATCGTTAACACCACAATCAAACTCTTTTGCCAACGCTAATGCTAACTGAATTGCAGAGTATGAATCGTTACATTGACCAATATCTAATAAACGGGGGATACCATTGATATCACCAAAATTAAGCTTATTAAATTTAAACTTGCCACAAGCAAGCGTTAAGATTAAACAATCATCTGGAATCGCTTTCGTTAAATCAGTGAAATAACTACGCTCTGTTTTATCACCGTCACAACCACCGACTAAAAAGAAGTGTTTGATGTTACCGGCTTTTACTTGCTCGATAACAGCAGGAGCCGCCTCCATAAGTGCATTACGGCCAAAACCGACGGTAATTTCATGTGGAATTTCAGCATATTTAAAACCATCTAAAGCTAAAGCAGATTCAATCACTTCATTAAAATCATCGCCTTCAATATGCTTTACACCCGGCCAACCCACTATACTACGTGTAAAGATGCGGTCCCCGTAATCACCAACATTAGGATCAATGATACAGTTAGAAGTCATTACGATTGGACCAGGAAAGCTTGCAAACTCTTTTTGTTGGTTTTGCCACGCACTGCCATAGTTGGCCACTAAGTGTGTATATTTTTTCAGTCCTGGGTAACCATGTGCAGGCAACATTTCACCATTGGTATAAACATTAATACCCGTACCTTGCGTTTGTTTGAGGATCAATTCTAAATCACATAAATCATGACCTGATACTAAGATTGCTTTACCTGCAACAGGTTTTACATTAACAGTAGTGGGCGTTGGGTGACCAAATTTAGTCGTTTCACCATGATCTAATATCTTCATTACTTTGTAGTTCATCAAACCAATCGCCATACTTGTTTCAAGTAATTTTCCTAGATCATCTGAATCGGTCGCAAGCCAAGCGAATATCTGGTGAAATTCTGCAGTAATAGCCACATCTGTTTGACCCAGAATATAAGCATGTTCCATGTATGCAGCTGCACCTTTAAGCCCATATAAACAAAGTAAACGAAGGCCCATAACATCTTCGCTCACTAAATTTTTACCACGGTTAACGGCGACAAATTCCGCTTGCTCAAGTAACCCTGCGCGGCTATTTGCTAACATAAAAACGCTTACTTTTGAATCTTCAACTGGCTTTTGACCAGAAATTAGACATGCAGCTTCATATTTCTCTTTCAGCTGCTCTCGATAAGTTTGTGCTTGATAAGCATACTTTTCAATACGATCCGCTTCAAAATTTACGTTTGTTAATGTTGCAAAAAATGCTTTTGGTACAAAAACATCAATCTCAGGATCAATAATGTTAAATTTTCGTGCCTTTTCAGCATAAAAAGAAGTACCTTGTAACGCGTAGATCAACAAATCTTGAAGGTCAGAAACCTCTGCTGTTTTACCACATAGACCTTGAGAATAAGAACAGCCGTCACTAACCGGTGTGCGAATAGTTTGTTCACATTGAATACAAAACATAATAATTTCCTTATAGTTACACTTAAATCCTTGTTAGATACAAGGTACATAAACGGATAACATTAAATATCCGCAAGCAAAATACCACAGTAAAATGGTCAACTATTGATCTGGATTAAGTTTTGTTTTGTTGTGCTTTAAAGAGGAAGCTTTGAGCTGATAGGTAATAATCATTACCATCTAAACAAGGCTAATCACCCACATAACCTCATGATTAAAGTGGTTATTATGGAATATTGGGTCGTCTAGCGAAGTACAATTAACCAGGAAAAGAGATCCAAAAAGAAAGGTTTCTGGCGATAAATTATTTTAACCTTTGATTAAAAATAACAATGAAAATTTTGTATAACAGAAGTTGTTAAAAACTAGGTTGCATTAATCAGTTGCTCGAGGATTTTTTCTCGTTCGCTGGGGCGATTAACATAACCTAATTTATTTAATGCTGACCATTGTGGATGAGCATGTAATTTGCGTAAATAGCGCGTCCAGTTTTTAGGCAAATTATCTGCCGTTGTCTGAGTATTATTTTGTAATGCAATTTTATCGACACTGGCATGACCACGCTGCTGTAATGTGTTGACTAACTTAAGTTGCCTCAACCACAATACCTGCAAGGTTGCTTCATCAACACAAAGGTAACGTCGACCTTTTATTTTGGCTTGTATTTCATCGTAATAGCGCTGTTTAACACTCCATAATGCACCCACAACACCCCCACTCAACGTGGCAACACCTAATGTGACCCCACCGACGGCAACATCAATTGCAATGCCAATACCTGCACCTTTAGCAACGTGACCGCCAAGTTTGATGCCAAATTCTTGGAGGTTATCAGCAGAAAAAAGATCCAGCTCCCATTCGCCTTGCTGCACTGGAAGCGCTTCATTTGTTAGATCACTTTGGCGAAATTGATAGAGCTGTAAAAGCTGTTTGACACAATGGCTTTCTGCCTGGCGTACCGTTTTTTGTAATACCTTAGTTTGAGTCGCGATGGCTTTATCACTGTTCTCAACTTGATAACGCAGGCAAGCCACCTCAATAAAAAGATTTGCGAACAGCTGCTTGGCACTATTAAACGTCTCTTCCCACTGTGATTGGCGCAGGCTAATTAACTCTTCTAATAACGTCTCTTTATCCGCTAATAATGTCTGCATTTTTCGATAAATTTTTAATTCATCTGAAAATTCAAAATGTACGTTATCAAAAGCCACAAAAGCGTGAAAATTAAGACGTGCTAACTGCGCTTTCCACAAAGTAATATTTTCACTGCCCTGCACGGTAAAATTCAAGACGGGAATAACCGGTTTAGCCGCGTAACTCAGGATTTTTAATTCGTCGAGATATTTCCCTAAAATAGGCTCTCGTAAGTCAATAACATAAAAAATAAGATCGTTATTTAATAATGCACGTAATACTTTCGCTTCCTGTTGCAGTTCAGGATAATGAGATTGGTTATCTAAAAAATGCGTTAAACGCTCAATACCATCATTATTTTGATCTCTAAAATAGCCATTTAATATATTTAATAGTGAAATTGAATCTTCTAGTCCAGGTGTATCAAAGAGTGCTAAACGTTTATTTTCATCAATTAATAAAGCGCCACCTTCAACATGACGTGTTGTACCGGCCTGATCCGCAACTTCCCCAAACTCACTATCACGCAATAAGGTGCGCATCAATGAGGTTTTACCCGCATTAGCATGGCCAACAACAGCTACCGACAGGTCACTCATTGTTTACGCCTTTTATCTCGAGACATAAAATACTGTTTAATATCATGCTCACATTAGCAACTAAATCAGCTACCGACAGATCACTCATTGTTTACGCCTTTTATCTCAAGACATAAAATACTGTTTAATATCATGCTCACATTAGCAACTAAATCAGCTACCGACAGATCACTCATTGTTTGCGCCTTTTATCTCGATATGTAAAATATTATCGAATGAAATGCCAACATCATTAGCCAACCGATACCAATCACTATCACGTTGTTTATTCAGCGCCTTATCAATAATCAAGCATAAGTGAAAGTGCTTATCTTTTAACACGGTCAATTCGCTCATAAAGCGTTTTAGGCCTCTATCTGGCAAACGATTTAAAGCGATATAGATGGCTACATCATGATATTTATTATGCTTTAACTCAGTCAATAAAGCTTGCTGAGCTTGATAGTCACAAACATTCAATAATCTCATCGGATCTGCATTATTTTGCTGTAAATGTGTTATTGCAAAAGCCAGTTGCTGAGTTGATAACTCGATTGCCAGTGCATAAAAATGACTCGGCAAAGTGACATCTTGTCGCTGTTTGTGCACAAACACACCCTCTGGATGGCATCTAAAATCTACATCATCAGTATCACTCACACCTAATATTGTTCTATTGGGCTTTAACAACTGGCGTAATTGTACATAATAAGGAAGGCTCAAATCGAGCTGAAACGCCACTTTTGCCTGCTTACATTGAGAATACATTACCAGCAACAAGATTAAGCGTGGCAATAAACCGTATAAAAGCAAACTACTGATAAGCAAACTTGACCAAGCTAAACGTCTACTTTCAGCATCAATTACTGCTTCGTTACCAATATGACTATGCTGTATTTGCTCTATGCTAGGGACAGGGAAACCTAACTGCTGAGGTACATAGGCCAATAATTGGGTTAATGATTGGAAGGTGTCAGTTGATAAAATACTGGTCTGCCATACAAAGTCTACTTGATGTGTTGCCAGCATCATGACCGACATTAAAGTGGCACCCATAAAATAGCTTAGCCATAACAGGTGAGTGAGTATTGATAGCTGATAACGGCCTAGTTTTTTAGCAAAATGAATATTGAAATAACAGGTAAATAATGGCCAATAATCGTGACGTTGCGTAGTGTTTTTATTACAGCGTTGCTCAAACTGCTTAATCATCATTAAAGTAAATTTAGTCAAACTGCTATTTTGAAGTAGTTCTGGCTTAACAAAAAGAAATAACCAAACAAGCAACATAAAGAGGTTAGGAATAAAAAACAGTGTAAAAGCCCAAAAAAAGTTAATTGAAGTGAGTTGTTCGCTAAACAACAGCCCCTGAACCGCAAGTCCACCAAGAATAAACAGCAATAAAGCCAATAAACGAGACAGGTTTTTTGTTAACTTATTGAAGTGCTCAAATAAAGAGCTAATTTGTAAGTTCTGATCCTGTGCTTTAGCACGCTCAAATAGCAATACGTCAAAGATTTTTTCATTACTTTGGGTTGCATATGTTGCCTGATCAGGTGATACGCTCTCACTTGCGCGTACCCCTTCCACTAATAAGCGAGACTCAAATTGATTCAATCAATAACACCTTATTTTCTAGAGGTTCGGATAGCTTTCCACCAATCATCAGAAGCATCAATTTGCCCCTGATCATCAAGTGTTGGATAAGGTATATTTTTTTGTTTACATAATTTAGTAAAGATAGGATGCCCACCTTCAAATAATATACGATGTGACTCATCGCTAGTTAAGCGACATTCACCGGCATACATACCTGCTTGTTCACGTTGGCGCTGGGCTTCATATAAAATCAATGCAGAAGCCACTGACACATTTAATGATTGGCACATACCCACCATCGGAATGATGACATCTTGATCAGCAAGCGCTAATGCCTCATCACTTATGCCGGTTTTCTCTTGCCCTAATAGAATAGCGGTCGGTTTTGTATAATCAACATCACGAAAATCAATTGCAGTATCAGAGAGATTAGTGGCAATAATTTGCATCCCTTGATCACGTAATACTTGAATCGCTTGGGCCGTATTATCGTGAGAGTGCACATTCACCCAATTTTGACTGCCTGTCGCACTTTGATTACCACAAAGCCTTTTAACTTTACCATCCCATGTTGCATGCACATCACTGATACCAACAGCATCTGCAGTGCGCACAATGGCAGCAAGATTATGAGGCTTATGAACACGCTCTAAGAGTACCGTGAGTTCAGGCTGACGACGGTTGAGCATATTGGTGATACGTGCAAAGCGTTCGGGGGACATAATAACTCTCAAATAAAGTGTTCAAAAAAACTATTATAATACATAGCTGTTGCCAATCAACAATGCTTTATGAACTCGTTCGTTAAAAGAAAGATGAGATGAGCTTGCAAGAAATTAAGGCGTTATTCTTTTATTCGTAACCATGGAATCAAATTTTCTTGCCGTGTAGCCTTAGGTGGCAACAAATAAGCTAGCGTAGTAGCAAGCTATCCTCATGGATAAGGGAGATAAAAAAGAAAAGAGGCACAATGCCTCTTTATAAAATAGGGTGTAAAGGTCACACGCTTAACGTTATTTAATCACGTAACGCGATGTAATTACTGCGTGCGTAATCGGGTCTAGCGGCTTTTAATTGGTTGGTTTCATTCTCTGTCAATTTTCCGACGGGCAAACCAAGTACTTTATAAGTCAGTTGTTCTCTGGCATCCAATGCGATTGAAAGTTTTATAATACGCGCACTACCTTTAATTTCTTGTGTTTCAAAAGCAGGTACCAACACACCAGATTCTAATAAATTACTCACTGCTAATTCGCGCATTGGTAAAGAAAGTACATTTTTCCGTTGGATAATGAATTCACGTAACACCGCCTTTTCTTCGAAATCTAAGCGACGAATCATCAAATTACGTTGCTTTAACCCCCGACGAGCAGAACGCAAATCTGTCCAACAGCTAAAAAGCCAGATAATGGCGCGCGTGAGCAGGAAAGAGCCCGTTAATAATGCTAAAATCCAAATGTATAACATATAATTAATTGAGAGTGCTGTTGTACCCGAAAGCTTAATAATAGAAAGGGGTAGAACTAAAAGTGTGCCACAAGTCATGCACATCCAAGATATTACCAATGTAATACTTTGTTGTTCTTTTACTCGTAGAAATAATTGCATCATAATAAGCTCCTTGCCAGAAAAATGTTGTTACAATGTCTATAAAGCAAAATTTATGCCAGAGTAATCAAGACAGGGAATATGAAATGAATTTTAGAGATTTAGAGTATTTAATTGCACTAGAAGAAGTAAAACATTTTCGCAAAGCGGCAGAAAAGTGTTTCGTTAGCCAGCCCACGCTAAGTGGTCAAATACGTAAACTTGAAGGTGAGTTAAACGTACAATTAATGGAGCGCTCATCAAGAAAAGTGATCTTTACACAAGCTGGCTTAGATATTGTGAATAAAGCAAAAACGATTTTATTAGAAGCAAAATCATTAAAAGAAATAGCAAAAAGCCATAATGAACCGATGCAAGGTACCCTGCATATTGGTCTGATACCCACAGTCGCTCCCTATTTATTACCATTGATTATTCCAACGATGAAAAAACACTTTCCGGATTTAGAATTATTTCTTCATGAGAATCAAACCGATGTTCTCATTAAGCAATTAGAGGAAGGTGAATTAGATTGTCTAATGCTCGCACTGTTACCCAGCATGGGGGCACTACAGAAATATACACTCTATGACGAACCTTTAGAGCTTGCTCTCTCTGAGACGCATCCATGGGCCACTAAAAAAGAAATTGCCATCAAACAACTTTCAGGTGAACATTTGTTGATGTTGGAAGATGGACACTGTTTACGAGATCAAGCAATGGGTTTCTGTTTTGCGGCCGGGGCAATTGAGGATAATAGCTTTAAAGCGACGAGTCTGGAAACATTACGTCATATGATCAGTGCAGAGAACGGCTTAACACTCCTGCCTCAACTGGCAATTCCACTGAGCAGAAGCCAAGCAGGCATCAAATATATCCCTTTTAAGACACCGGTACCAAAACGCACAATTGGGTTAGTGTGTCGGACTAACAGCGTGCGTAAGGTTTGTTTTGAAGCGCTTTCTAAATTGATACAAATGACGGTTCAAACACGATTACAAGCATATTAAAGAATAGAATTAGCCAGTACTTGCTAAACATTATAATTTTCAATGAAACAGTATCTAGAACAGATTTTCATAGCATCAATGAGTCGTACAGCAATGAAAGACAAGGATGTAATTCATTAATAGGTTGAAATGCCAAGGATCACAGTGGTTAAAAATAAGACACAAAAAAGCCGAACATAAGTTCGGCTTTTTTAATGTAACCTTAAAGAAGATTTAATCTTCTTCGTCAGCTACTACTGGACGGTCAACGAACTCGATGTAAGCCATAGGAGCTTTATCACCAGTACGGAAACCACATTTAATGATACGTGTGTAACCACCAGGGCGACTCGCGTAACGAGGACCCAATTCATTAAACAGTTTAGCTACAACAGCGTTATCACGCGTGCGAGCAAAAGCTAAACGACGGTTAGCAACGCTATCCGTTTTAGCTAGTGTAATTAAAGGTTCAACTACACGACGAAGTTCTTTTGCTTTAGGTAAAGTCGTTTTAATTACTTCATGTTCAACAATTGAACTTGCCATATTGCGAAACATAGCCTGACGATGGCTACTGTTTCGGTTAAGTTGACGTCCACTATGACGATGACGCATGACTTAATCCTTATTATTCGTTATTCGATGATTGCTATATTAATCTTCGATTAGGCTTGCAGGTGGCCAGTTTTCTAAGCGCATACCTAGAGAAAGTCCACGTGATGCAAGAACATCTTTGATTTCAGTTAGAGACTTCTTACCTAAATTAGGTGTTTTAAGAAGTTCGACTTCTGTACGTTGTACCAGATCACCGATATAGTGAATCGTTTCTGCTTTCAAACAGTTAGCAGAACGAACAGTTAACTCTAAATCATCTACTGGGCGCAAAAGAATTGGATCAAACTCAGGTTTGTCATCTTCAACTACTGGAGTACTTGCTTCACGTAAATCAACAAATGCGTCTAATTGCTCAGCTAAAATTGTAGCTGCACGACGAATTGCTTCTTCCGGATCAAGTGTTCCATCGGTTTCCATATCGATGACAAGTTTGTCTAAATCGGTACGCTGTTCAACGCGAGCTGACTCAACACTGTAAGCAATACGCTCAACAGGGCTGAAAGTCGCGTCTACTAATAGACGACCAATTGGACGCTCATCTTCTTCAGTATGAATACGTGATGAAGCTGGAACATAACCGCGACCTGATTCAATTTTAATACGCATGCTGATTTCAGCATTGCCCGTTAAATGACAGATCACATGTTCTGGGTTGACTATCTCAACATCACCATCATGGATGATGTCACCTGCAGTAACAGGACCAGCCCCAGATTTAGTTAAACTAACTAGAACTTCGTTTTTACCTTCAAGTTTAACCGCTAAACCTTTCAGGTTAAGCAGAATCTCAAGGATATCTTCTTGTACGCCTTCTTTGGTGCTGTACTCATGTTGTACACCATCAATTTCAACTTCCGTTACCGCTGTGCCAGGCATAGACGATAATAAGATACGACGAAGTGCGTTACCTAGTGTGTGGCCGAAACCACGCTCAAGTGGCTCTAAAGTCACTTTTGCTCTAGTTGCGTTGACTTGTTCGATATCAACTAATCTTGGTTTTAGAAAATCAATTACAGAACCCTGCATTTGTGTCCTCTCTTAGCAGTTAACTTTACTTAGAGTAAAGTTCGATGATTAACTGTTCGTTAATCTCAGCAGATAAATCTGAACGTTCAGGTTGACGAACAAAAGCGCCTTCCATCTTCGTTGTATCAACATTAACCCAACCTAGGGTTTCACGTTGACCAGCAATCTCAAGTGCAGCACCAATACGTGCTTGCTTTTTAGCTTTTTCACGAATTGTGATCACATCACCAGCTTTCACATTGAAAGATGGAATGTTTACAACTGTACCGTTAACCAGTAGTGCTTTATGGCTTACTAATTGACGTGATTCAGCGCGTGTAGCACCAAAACCCATACGGTAAACAACATTGTCTAAACGACCTTCAAGAAGTTGAAGTAAGTTTTCGCCAGTATTGCCCTGTAAACGAGCTGCTTCTTTGTAGTAGTTACGGAATTGCTTTTCAAGTACACCGTACATACGACGAACTTTTTGCTTTTCACGTAGTTGTAAACCGTAGTCAGATAGACGCGGTTTACGAGCACCATGTACACCAGGTGCATTATCAATCTTACACTTAGATTCAATCGCACGAACACCAGATTTAAGGAATAAATCTGTGCCTTCACGACGACTAAGCTTAAGCTTAGGACCTAAATATCTTGCCATTGTTCTTTCTCCAATTACCTTAGAAAGTTGCGATTAAACGCGACGTTTCTTTGGTGGACGACAACCATTATGTGGGATAGGTGTAACGTCAGTAATATTAGTTACACGGAAACCCGCCGCGTTTAGTGCGCGAATCGAAGATTCACGACCAGGTCCTGGTCCATTAACAAAAACTTCTATGTTTTTAAGACCGTACTCTTTAGCAGCTTCAGCCGCACGTTCCGCAGCAACCTGTGCAGCGAACGGAGTAGATTTACGAGAACCACGGAAACCAGAACCACCTGCAGTTGCCCAAGAAAGAGCATTACCTTGACGGTCTGTAATAGTTACGATTGTGTTGTTGAAAGACGCATGGATATGAGCCATACCATCAGCAACTTGTTTTTTTACGCGCTTGCGAGCACGAGTTGGAGTCTTAGCCATTATCTCTTACCCTTTATTTACGAATTGCTTTGCGCGGACCTTTACGAGTACGAGCGTTCGTTTTAGAACGCTGTCCACGTACAGGCAAGTTGCGACGGTGACGAAGACCACGATAACAACCAACATCCATAAGACGTTTGATGTTCATCGATACTTCACGACGTAAATCACCTTCAACGGTGAAATTAGCTACTTCTTTACGAATAGCTTCGATTTGTGATTCTTCCAGATCGCTAAGCTTCGTTGATTCAGCAAAACCAGTTGCCGCACAGATTTTTTGTGCGCTAGTTTTACCAATACCAAAAACTGCAGTTAATGCAATTACGATATGCTTATGATCAGGAACGTTAATGCCAGCGATACGGGCCACTATGCACTCCTTAAATTAATTAGAATTCATTTGCGAAAAGCCCGGTAGGATACTCTACAAATGAAAATTTATCAAACAAAATAAAGCTTAGGCAGTAAACTACCTAAGCAATTGATCCAAAATCTGGATTAGCCTTGGCGTTGTTTATGCTTTGGCTCTACACAGATAACACGCACCACACCGTGGCGCTTGATAACTTTGCAGTTACGACAGATTTTTTTAACGGATGCACGAACTTTCATTGCAACACTCCGTAGTTAGTATAACTTTTCCAGATTAGGCTTATTTACCATAATCCTTTAAGTTAGCTTTTTTCAAGACAGAATCATATTGATTAGACATCAAATGAGTCTGAACCTGTGCCATAAAGTCCATGATAACAACAACAATAATTAATAACGACGTACCACCGAAGTAGAACTGCGTATTCATTGCAACCATCATAAACTCGGGAATCAAACAGATAAAAGTAATATATAACGCGCCAGCTAAAGTTAGGCGTGTCATCACTTTATCAATGTAACGTGATGTTTGTTCTCCGGGACGTATACCTGGAATAAAGGCACCGCTTTTCTTCAAATTATCAGCTGTTTCACGTGGGTTAAACGTAAGCGCAGTATAAAAGAAGCAAAAGAAGATAATAGCAGCTGCATATAACATCATATGTAGCGGTTGCCCTGGCTGTAAAGCCAAAGAAACGTCGGTTAACCAACCTAAACCTTCAGTCTGACCAAACCAAGCAGCGATTGTACCAGGAAATAAGATAACACTCGAGGCAAAAATTGCAGGGATAACACCGGCCATATTTAATTTCAATGGCAAGTGAGTACTTTGCGCAGCAAAAACCTTACGGCCCTGTTGACGTTTTGCGTAGTTAACAACGATACGTCGTTGGCCACGTTCAACAAATACTACAAAAGCAGTTGTTGCAAAAACGATAACAATTAATGCTAATAACACAAGAAGATGAATTTCACCTTGGCGTGCTTGCTCAGCTGTTTGCCCGATTGCACTTGGCAACCCAGCAATAATACCTACAAAGATAATGATAGAAATACCATTACCGATACCGCGTTCAGTAATTTGCTCACCTAGCCACATAAGGAACATTGTTCCTGTCACTAAACTTACAACTGCCGTGATATAAAATGCCATGCCTGGATTTTCCACCAGACCGGGCATCATCGTTGGCAAACCGGTTGCAATACCAATTGCTTGGAACGTACCTAAAACCAAAGTACCATAACGTGTATACTGATTTATTTTACGACGACCTGACTCACCTTCTTTCTTTAGCTCAGCTAAAGGTGGGTGAACAACAGTCATCAACTGGATAATAATAGAGGCCGAAATATACGGCATAATACCCAGTGCAAATATAGATGCACGCTCAAGTGCACCACCAGAGAACATGTTAAACATCTCTATGATGGTACCCTTCTGCTGGTTAAAAAGTTCAGCTAGGACAGCGGCGTCAATACCAGGAATCGGAACAAAAGAGCCCATACGGAACACTAAAATCGCACCCAAAACAAACAAAAGTCGTGTTTTAAGCTCGCTTAAATTATTACCTTGAACTGCTTTAGGGTCTAGCCCTGGTTTCTTAGCCATTACCTATTATTCCTCGATTTTTCCGCCCGCAGCTTCAATTGCAGCACGAGCACCCTTCGTTACACGAAGACCCTTTACTGTAACTGAACGAGAGATTTCACCAGAAAGAACTACTTTTGCAAACTTAATCGTGTTTACAAGTAGACCTGCCTGTTTCAACGTTTCTAGAGTTACAACTTCGCCATCTACTTTAGCAATTTCGTTCAAACGAACTTCACCACTAACAAGCGATTTACGAGATGTAAAACCGAATTTTGGTAAACGTTGTTTCAAAGGCATTTGACCGCCTTCAAAACCTGGACGTACTTTACCACCAGAACGAGATTTCAAACCTTTATGGCCGCGACCACAAGTTTTACCTGTTCCAGAGCCAATACCACGACCAACACGTTTAGCAGCGTGCTTAGCACCAGCTGCTGGAGATAGAGTATTTAATTTCATAATTACCCCTCAACCTTAACCATATAGTAAACTTTATTAACCATACCACGTACACATGGAGTATCTTCCAACTCTACTGTGTGACCGATGCGACGCAGGCCTAGACCTGTGATTGTTGCACGGTGCTTTGGTAAACGGCCAATTGCACTTTTGGTTTGAGTTACTTTAATTGTTTTAGTAGCCATGCTTAATTACCCCAGTAATTCATTAACACTTAGGCCACGCTTAGCTGCAATCTGCTCAGGAGAATTCATGTTCTCTAGTGCGTCAAGCGTAGCGCGAACTACGTTAATTGGGTTAGTTGAGCCGTAAGCTTTAGCAAGTACATTTTGTACGCCAACAACTTCTAATACGGCACGCATTGCACCACCTGCGATGATACCAGTACCTTCAGATGCTGGTTGCATATACACTTTAGATCCAGAGTGACGACCCTTGATCGGATGTTGCAGAGTGTTACCTTTAAGTTTGATTTCGCTGATATTGCGACGTGCTTTTTCCATAGCTTTTTGAATAGCTGCTGGAACTTCACGTGCTTTACCGTAACCAAAACCAACACGGCCACTGCCATCACCAACAACTGTTAGTGCTGTAAAGCTAAAGATGCGACCACCTTTAACTACTTTTGAAACACGGTTCACTGCGATTAGCTTTTCGTTCAGATCACCGGTTTGAGATTCTACTTTAGACATAATCTTTACCCTTAGAACTGAAGACCAGCTTCACGAGCTGCTTCAGCTAATGCTGCTACACGACCATGGTACTGGAAGCCACTACGGTCAAAAGAAATTTTAGTAATTCCTTTTTCTACCGCGCGCTCTGCAACTAATTTTCCAATTAGTTGAGCTGCTTCTTTGTTACCACCGTTGCTCACTTGAGCGCGTACTTCTTTCTCTAGAGTAGAAGCACTTGCTACGACTAATGCGTCAGCTGTAATTACCTGCGCGTAAGTATGGCGAGGTGTACGGTTGATCACAAGACGAGTAGCACCAAGCTCTTGTAACTTCTTACGTGTGCGAGTAGCACGACGAAGACGAGATGATTTCTTATCCATGTTCTTACCTTACTTTTTCTTCGCTTCTTTACGACGCACGTTTTCATCAGCGTAACGAACACCTTTACCTTTATAAGGCTCTGGTGGACGGAATGCACGAATCTCTGCAGCTACTTGACCAACTTGTTGTTTATCAGAACCTTCAATGATAATTTCTGTTTGGCTAGGCGCCGTAGCAGAAATACCTTTTGGTAAAGTATAAACAACAGGATGAGAGAAACCTAAAGTTAGGTTTACATCTTGGCCTTTAACTTGTGTACGGTAACCAACACCTTGAAGAAGAAGTGTCTTCTTAAAGCCTTCAGTTACACCTACAATCATGTTGTTAACGTTTGCACGAGCAGTACCTGCTTGTGCCCAAGCGTCTTTAACACCTTCAGTTGGTCCGAATGTAATCTGACCATCTTCAAGCTTAACAACAACAGCATCATTAAGAGTGCGAACTAATTCGCCTTTGTTGCCTTTAACAGCAACTTCTTGACCGTTTACTTTAACTTCTACGCCAGCAGGAACAGTAATCGGTGCCTTAGCTATACGAGACATAGATTACTCCTTATGATACGTAACAGATGATCTCACCGCCGATGCTTGCTTTACGCGCAGCTCGGTCAGTCATCACACCGTGAGAAGTTGAAACAATCGCAATACCTAAACCAGCCATAACTTTTGGTAAGTCAGACGCACCTTTATAGATACGTAGGCCAGGACGAGAAACTCGTTTTAGGGTGTCGATAACTTTTTTGCCTTCGAAGTACTTTAAAGTAACTTCTAATTCAGGCTTTGTGTCACCAGCAACAGAGAAATCTGCGATGTAACCTTCTGCTTTAAGCACAGCTGCAATTGCAACTTTTTGCTTAGAAGAAGGCATCTTTACAGACACTTTGCTTGCTGCTTGACCGTTACGAATACGTGTAAGCATATCCGAAATAGGATCTTGCATGCTCATAACTATTTACTCCGTGATTTAATTGATTACCAGCTGGCTTTCTTAAGGCCAGGGATTTCTCCGCGCATCATATGCTCACGAACCTTAATACGGCTCATGCCAAATTTACGAAGAAAACCATGTGGACGTCCCGTCACGCGACAACGATTACGTTGACGTGATGAGCTTGAATCACGAGGTAGCGTTTGAAGCTGTAGCACTGCATTCCAACGATCTTCATCGCTAGAGTCAATACCACTAATAATTGCTTTTAAGTTAGCACGCTTTTCAGCGAACTTAGCAACAAGCTTCGTACGTTTTACTTCACGCGCTTTCATTGATTGTTTAGCCATTATTTACACCTTACTTACGGAATGGGAAGTTAAACGCAGCTAATAAAGCACGTCCTTCTTCGTCAGTCTTAGCTGATGTAGTGATTGTGATATCTAAACCACGAATCTTATCAACTTTGTCGTAATCAATTTCAGGGAAAATGATTTGCTCACGAACACCCATAGAGTAATTGCCACGACCGTCAAATGCTTTAGCATTTAGACCACGGAAATCACGAATACGAGGGATAGCGATTGTGACCAAACGCTCAAAAAATTCCCACATACGCGTTCCACGTAATGTTACTTTACAACCAATCGGGTAGCCTTCACGAATTTTGAAGCCTGCCACTGAGCGGCGTGCTTTAGTGATCATTGGCTTTTGACCTGAGATTGCAGCCATATCTGACGCTGCGTGCTCTAGGACTTTTTTATCAGCCAGTGCTTCACCAACACCCATATTAAGGGTGATTTTCTCTATTCGAGGGACTTGCATAACAGACGTGTAGCCGAATTGCTTTTGCAAATCAGACACCACGTTGTCTTTATAGAAATTATGCAGTTTCGCCATCGTAAACTCCAGTTACTTCACAAGTTCATTATTAGATTTGAAGAAACGTACTTTTTTTCCGTCTTCAAGTCTAAATCCAACACGATCCGCTTTACCCGTTTCCGAGTTAAGGATCGCAACATTTGATACTTCGATTGGTGCTTCCTGTTCAATAATACCACCAGTTACGCCCGCTTGAGGGTTTGGCTTTTGGTGTTTCTTAACAGTGTTTACACCTTCAATAATTAGTTTACCGTTCGCTAAAACTGTAGAAATTTTCCCAGTTTTACCTTTATCTTTACCGGTAATTACAATTATTTCATCGTCACGCTTTAATTTTGCTGCCATTTCGATTCCTTACAGTACTTCTGGCGCCAGTGAAACAATCTTCATGAAGTTATCATTACGAAGTTCACGAGTTACAGGGCCAAAGATACGTGTACCGATAGGCTGGTTGTTTGCATTCAACATAACCGCAGCGTTGCGGTCAAAACGAATTACAGAACCATCGGGACGACGTACACCTTTTCTGGTACGCACAACCACAGCTGAATGAACATCACCTTTCTTCACTTTACCGCGAGGAATAGCTTCTTTTACAGAAACTTTGATAATGTCACCGATTGCTGCATAACGGCGATGCGAGCCACCAAGGACCTTAATACACATTACGCGTCGAGCGCCAGAATTATCGGCGACATCCAGCACACTTTGCATTTGGATCATTACAGTGCTCCGCTATTTTTCAATTGATTAACTCTCTCGAGTTGCTTACCCATTTCATTAGGGTGCGGTAATATACCACCAACTTTTAGAGAAAGATAGTCTAAAAAAACGACGCCATTAAAGAGCGCCGTTTATACATATGTAACTAGGTTAAAATTTAATAAATTAAATTAAGCTTTAGTTACGATTGATGCCAATGTCCAAGATTTATTCTTAGATAAAGGACGACATTCACTAATTAGCACAACATCACCTTCACTACATTGGTTTGTTTCATCATGTGCATGTAGCTTAGTAGTACGCTTCATGAATTTACCGTATAACGGGTGCTTCACTTTACGTTCAATTGCTACAACGATAGACTTGTCCATCTTTGCACTGATTACTTTACCTTGAAGAGTACGAGTATTAGATTCGCTCATTACGCACCTGCCTTCTGATTTATTACTGTCTTAACACGGGCAATGTCACGACGCACTTGTTTAATTGAGTGCGGCTTTTCTAACTGACCAGTGTTTAACTGCATACGTAAATTAAATTGTTCACGTAATAAGTTTAGAAGTTCAGCGTTCAGCTCTTCAACACTTTTATCTTTAAGTTCGTTAGCTTTCATTACATCACCTTACGAGTTACAAAAGTTGTTGCTATAGGAAGTTTAGCGGCTGCTAAAGCAAAAGCTTCGCGAGCTAAAGATTCAGGAACACCTTCCATTTCATAAAGAACTTTACCTGGCTGAGTTTGAGCAACGTAGTACTCAACATTACCTTTACCTTTACCTTGGCGAACTTCTAACGGTTTGCCGGTAATAGGTTTATCAGGAAATACTCGGATCCAGATTTTACCTTGACGTTTCACATGACGAGTCATTGCACGACGTGCTGCTTCGATTTGACGAGCAGTAATTCGACCACGACCGACAGCTTTTAGTCCAAATTCGCCAAAGCTTACTTCCGCACCTTTCGAAAGACCACGGTTGCGGCCCTTGAACATTTTGCGAAATTTCATACGTTTTGGTTGCATCATTAGATATTACTCCTACTTACCGCGACCTTTGCGTTTTGGTTTAGATGGCTGTTGTTCTACTGCTAGTGGTAAACCACCGAGAACTTCACCTTTAAAGATCCAAACCTTAACACCGATGATACCGTAAACTGTCAACGCTTCAGATGTTGAGTAATCGATATCCGCACGAAGAGTATGTAGAGGCACACGACCTTCACGATACCATTCAGCACGGGCGATTTCTGCCCCACCTAAACGTCCACTAACTTGAACTTTAATGCCTTTAGCGCCAAGACGCATAGCATTTTGAACCGCACGCTTCATAGCACGACGGAACATTACACGACGCTCTAACTGAGAAGAGATTGAATCTGCTACCAGTTTTGCGTCAAGTTCAGGTTTACGAACTTCTGAGATATTGATTTGAGCTGGCACACCTGCCATTTTAGCAATCGCGGTGCGTAGCTTCTCAACGTCTTCGCCTTTTTTACCAATTACAACACCAGGACGAGCTGTGTGAATAGTCACACGTACGCTTTTCGCTGGACGTTCGATGGTAATTTTAGACAAAGAAGCATTTTTCAATTTCTCTGTTAAAAATTTACGGATTTCGTGATCACTGAATAAGTTATCTGCAAAATCCTTTGTGCCTGCATACCAAGTAGAGCTAAATGCTTTAGTGATACCTAGGCGAATACCGTTAGGATGAACTTTCTGTCCCATTGTTTAACCCCTGTCTGATACCACTACTGTGATATGGCAAGAACGCTTCATTATGCGATCGGCACGGCCTTTCGCACGCGGCATAATACGCTTCATTGTTGGGCCTTCGTTAACACAAATATTTGTGATAACTAGCTCATCAACGTCAGCGCCTTCATTATGCTCAGCGTTTGCAATTGCAGAATCTACAACTTTTTTAATCAATACAGCGGCTTTCTTAGGGCTGTATGATAAAAGTTCTAGTGCTTTTTCTACTGGAAGACCACGAACTTGATCTGCTACCAGACGCGCTTTCTGAGCTGAAGAACGAGCGTATAAATGTTTAGCTAAAGCTTCCATAATTACCTCTATTACTTCGCTTTCTTATCCGCGACATGGCCACGGTAAGTACGAGTTGGTGCAAATTCACCCAGTTTTTGACCGACCATTTCGTCAGTTACAAATACTGGCACGTGTTGACGCCCGTTATGGACAGCGATGGTTAGACCAATCATATCTGGAATGATCATTGAGCGACGAGACCAAGTCTTAATTGGCTTTTTCTCTCCGCTTTCCATCGCTTTCTCTACCTTCTTCAGCAAGTGTAGGTCAATAAAAGGACCCTTCTTGAGAGAACGTGGCATGGCGATACCTCTGCTTATTTCTTATTACGACGACGAACAATGTACTGATCAGTACTCTTGTTCTTACGAGTTTTGTAGCCTTTCGTTGGCACACCCCAAGGAGAAACAGGATGACGACCACCCGATGTTTTACCTTCACCACCACCATGTGGATGGTCAACTGGGTTCATTACAACACCACGAACGGTAGGACGAACACCACGCCAACGCGTAGCACCAGCTTTACCTAATTGGCGTAGCATATGTTCTGCATTACCAACTTCACCGATTGTTGCACGACACTCAGTAGAGATTTTGCGCATTTCACCACTACGTAAACGTAGAGTTACATAGGCGCCATCACGAGCTACGATTTGGCTGTATGCACCAGCTGAACGTGCAATTTGCGCACCTTTAGCAGGTTTCATTTCTACAGCGTGTACTGTTGTACCTACTGGAATATTACGCATTGGCAAAGTGTTACCCACTTTGATTGCCGCGTCTTCACCAGATTGGATTACATCACCAGCACTCAGCCCTTTAGGAGCTAAGATATAGCGACGTTCACCATCAGCATAAAGCACTAGTGCAATGTTCGCACTACGATTTGGATCATATTCCAAACGCTCAACTTTTGCTGGGATACCGTCTTTATTACGCTTAAAGTCGACTATACGATAGTGTTGTTTGTGACCACCACCGATATGACGAACCGTAATACGACCGCCATTATTACGACCACCAGATTTAGATTTTGCTTCTAAAAGTGGTGCGTATGGCTTACCTTTATGCAGTTCGTTATTTACCACTTTAACAACGTGGCGACGACCTGGCGAGGTAGGTTTACATTTTACAATAGCCATTAAATAATTCCTCTACTCAGCGCCAGCGAAATCGATGTCTGCACCTTCAACCAGAGTAACGTATGCTTTTTTCCAGTCGCTACGGCGACCCATACGTTGACCTGTACGCTTGGTTTTACCCTTCACGTTTAATGTGCGAACACCAGTCACTTCAACTTCAAATAGTTTCTGAACTGCGGCTTTGATTTCTGCTTTAGTTGCAGTACCTGCAACTTTGAATACCATAGTGTTATGGTTTTCAGCAGACAAAGTTCCCTTTTCAGAGATATGTGGTGCTAGGATCACTTGTAATAAGCGTGCTTCACTAATCATGCTAAGCTCTCCTCAATCTTTTTAACTGCGCTTGCAGTTACCACTACTTTATCAAAAGCGATAAGACTTACTGGATCAATACCTTGAACATCACGAACGTCTACTTTGTATAAGTTACGTGCTGCTAAAAATAGATTTTCATCTAATTCTTCAGTAATGATTAGAACGTCTTTCAGCTCCATCTCTTTTAACTTTGCTTTCAACTCTTTTGTTTTCGGAGCTGAAACACTAAAGTTTTCTACAACGATTAGACGATCCTGACGAACAAGTTCAGACAGAATGCTTCTCACTGCACCGCGGTACATTTTTTTGTTTACTTTTTGACTGTGGTCCTGTGGACGCGCAGCAAAAGTAACACCACCACCAACCCAAATAGGGCTGCGGATAGTACCAGCACGAGCTCGACCAGTTCCTTTTTGACGCCATGGTTTCTTACCACCACCGCGAACATCAGAACGGTTTTTTTGAGCACGAGTTCCTTGACGAGCACCAGCTGCATATGCAACGACGACCTGATGTACTAGGGCTTCGTTGAATTCGCGTCCAAAGGTAGCGTCAGAAACTTCAAGTGCACTTTGTGCATCTTTCAATACCAATTCCATTTACTAAATCCTTGGTTATGCTTTAACAGCAGGTTTAATGAACACATCGCCATTTTTCGCACCCGGTACTGCACCTTTAATGAGCAGTAAGTTGCGTTCAACGTCAACACGAACAACATCAAGATTCTGAGTCGTTACACGCTCAGCACCCATGTGACCAGACATTTTTTTGCCTTTGAAAACACGACCCGGAGTTTGACACATACCAATCGAACCATTTGAACGATGTGATAGTGAGTTACCGTGAGTTGCGTCTTGCATAGTAAAGTTCCAACGCTTAATACCGCCTTGAAAACCTTTACCTTTTGACTGACCTGTTACATCTACTTTCGTAATATCATTGAAAAGCTCAACACTTAGCTCTGCGCCAACTTTGATATCTGCACCTTCGTTTTCTTCGAGACGAAATTCCCAAAGACCACGGCCCGCTTCAACACCTGCTTTCGCAAAGTGTCCAGCTTCTGGCTTAGTTACACGGCTAGCTTTCTTAGTGCCAGCTGTTACTTGGATAGCTTGGTAGCCATCAGTATCAAGTGTTTTCACTTGAGTAACTCGGTTAGGTGTACATTCAAGAACTGTAACTGGGATAGAAACACCATCTTCAGTGAAGATGCGAGTCATGCCAATTTTACGACCTACTAGACCGATTGTCATTGTTGTAACTCCCTTTCTAACCCAAGCTGATTTGAACATCAACGCCAGCAGCTAAATCTAGCTTCATAAGTGCGTCAACGGTCTTTTCAGTTGGTTCTACGATATCAATCAAGCGCTTGTGAGTGCGGATCTCATACTGATCACGTGCATCTTTGTTTACATGCGGTGAAACGAGTATTGTGAAACGCTCTTTACGAGTAGGTAGTGGGATAGGACCACGTACCTGAGCACCTGTGCGCTTTGCAGTTTCAACGATTTCCGCCGTTGATTGATCGATCAGTTTATGATCAAAAGCTTTAAGGCGAATACGGATTCTTTGGTTCTGCATGGACCAAAACTCCAATAGTTAAAAATACGACATACAAATAAACACCTGACAACCTATGCAAGATAGATTTCAAGTGTATATTCAAACTTATTGCTTCCCAATCGGAAGCTTTTTGATAACAAAACATTCGTTAAAATGTCAGGTTATGGGCCTGTTGCCCGCCTGCTACATAAGCAAGTTGGTGCATAGTACAGTAAACCTGACATATAGCAAGCATTTATTGAGGCTTCGTTTAAAAAGCAAACAGAAAGATCTTCTGGTAAACTCAAGGTCTAAAAATGCAAATAGGATCAACTGTGGTCAGTCATAAAAACAGCAATCATCGGCAATTAATACAATTAAAAGGCTCTCTTAGCTGGTGTTACCAACAATGTGCGCAATTAATAGCAACAACTGCCCTCCCCTATTTTTGGTTAGGTGATTGCCCAAATAAGATCACTTCAACTTTATATACGCAAATATTAGGCCTAGAAACATCGTTGTTAATCATTAATGCCTATCACCACTTTGATGCCAATCAGTTTGCGGCCAGTGAAGGGACTTTGCGTGGTGGTGGCACCTTACTACTGATCTGTCCAAACGAGGTCGATCATAAAGATCGCTTCTATACCTATATAGAGAAGCAACTTAAGCAATGTTCCTTTTTAACCCTTAAACAAAGTGATGAGAAACAAAGCCATCAGCTTGCTCCTATTTCATTAACACAAGCATCATCTCATCAGCCATTAAACCTTGAACAGCAAAAACTTGCTGTTGCAGCTATTGTTAAAACCGTCACTGGACATCGTCGTCGTCCATTAGTATTAACGGCTGATCGTGGTCGAGGAAAATCGGCTGCGCTCGGCATTGCGACGAAACAATTAGTTGCCTCTGGTATTAACAACATTTTAGTTTGTGCGCCCAGTAAAGCGGCTTCAGCGACCTTTTTTAAACATGCGGGGCAATCAGCACAGGTAAGCTTTATCGCGCCGGATCTGTTATTAAGTACAAAACCCGCTTGTGCATTATTAATTATTGACGAAGCAGCAACCTTACCCATTGCAATGTTAGAGGCCATCACCTTACATTATCCACGTTTAGTTTTTGCAACAACCTTACAGGGCTATGAAGGCTCAGGACACGGTTTTGCACTGCGCTTTCAAAAACGTCTAAAAGAGATAGCACCACAATCTCGAACACTGCATTTATCGCAACCTATCCGTTGGGATAAAGAGGATCCTCTAGAGCACTTTACTCTACGGCATTTATGCCTAACCGAAAGTCGCAATGCTAAACCAAGCTATAACCCACAACAAAAGGTATTGTTACACGTGATCAGCGCCACACAACTTGTTGCAGATCCGATATTATTAAATGAACTATTCTCACTGTTAGTTATTGCCCACTATCAAACTAAGCCCTCTGACTTAGAAAAACTACTTAACGACAATCATCTTTCTATTTTAGTCTTAAAGCAAAATAATCAAATACTAAGCATTGCGTTAATAAATCATGAAGGTGCTATCGACGCGCAACTCGCTGAACAAATTTATCAAGGAGAGCGTCGCTTAAAAGGGCACTTAGTGGCACAATCACTCACTTTCCATTGTGCCAATAAACAGGCTGCCACCCATAAATATGCACGCATCCAACGGATAGCCACCCACCCAGAGATTCAAAAACAGGGTTTAGGTAAGATATTTCTCACTAAAATAACCGCTTGGGCAACAGAAAATCAGTTTGATCATCTCTGTGCCTCCTTTGGTGCAACGGCACAGTTATTGGCATTTTGGCAAAACAAAGGATTTCAAACCTTACGCATTGGCAGTCGCAAAGATAAAAGCAGTGGCACACACTCCTTTATTGTCAATTTGCCCCTCTCTGAGCAAGGAAAAAGCTTGCATCAATTACTCGTGCAGCAATTCCAAATGCAGTTACCAATGCAAATAACACGTCATTTACAGTTTATTGATGCCATGCTAATCCTGAGCCTACTCAAAGAACGCCCGAATAAATATTATCAACACCCCGTATTGACCAGTTACTGCTCTGGCAATTTACCCTACGCGTTTGCTGAAGTAGCATTAATTGAAGTTATTCTCACTAGCGACCTCTCGTTACTAGCTAAAAATCAGCAAAAGCTTACAATACAAAAAATTCTGCAAAATAGAAGCTGGGCTGATATTTGTCGAAACAATGAATATAGTGGCAAAAAACAGGCTCAACAAACATTACGAACAAGTATCCAAGAATTATTAACATCAACTCAATAGAAGAAGAAAATGCGCTTAGACAAATATATATGTGAATCCACAGCACTGACACGTAGCCAGGCTAAAAAAGTGATCAGCCAAGGCCGCGTTAAAAGTGGCGATAAAACGATACGCAGTTGTGCCTATAAAGCCCGTGAAGATGAAGTTATCTCTTTTGATGACAAAATTATCTCAGTACGTGGTTTACGTTATATCATGATCAATAAACCACAGGATTTTATTTGCTCAAATGTTGATGAACAGTTACCCAGCCTATTTAACCTTATTGATGCAGATAAAAAAGAACAGTTATTTATCGCCGGTCGTTTAGATGCCGATACAACAGGTCTTGCATTAATAACCGATGATGGTAAATGGTCACATAAAGTCACCAGCCCACGTAATAAATGCAAAAAACGTTATCGTGTCGGTTTAGATGCAAGCATCACCCCTGAAGCAATTAAACAACTTGAAGTTGGCGTGCAACTTAATAACGAACCACAACCTTGCTTACCCGCTGAAATAGAAATTATCTCTGAAACAGAAGTGTTACTCACCATTAGTGAAGGGAAATACCATCAAGTAAAACGTATGTTTGCGGCCGTCGGTAACCTCGTGGTTGAACTACATCGTGAGCAGATTGGTGATATCGAGCTTGATGCCCATTTAGAGTTTGGTGAATGGCGTTACTTGACTGAAGCAGAAGTAAAAAGCATTGGCTAATCACTTTAATCAGCAATGTTATGCGTTGTTAAAACTTATCCCCCTCGGTAACGTCGTTACCTATGGGGATATTGCACATGCATTAGGCACAAAAGCCTATCAAGCCGTTGGTAATGCCATGGCACATAATCCTGATCCTATTGTTGTGCCCTGTCACCGTGTCGTTAAAGCTAATGGTGATATTGGTCACTACGCATTGGGCATCACTAAAAAAATACAACTTTTAAACACCGAAGGGGTGCAGGTAGAGCACGGGAAAATTGTTAACTTCAAGACAATACGTTTTTCATTTAGTAAAGCGCAAGGTGCGACACTGCGCGACGAAAAGTGAACGACTCAATAAAACACCTTAATTGTTAACCGTTGTCATGAAAGGCACTCGCTCAATAACATCATCCACAACCACTAAAAAAGTAAGAGGATTAAAGTTGCCCGATAAATTTTTCAGATAATACGTTTAATTGTTTTTCTGAAATCACTTCAACATTATCGGCATCAACGACCTTACCTTTAATCACTAATAATGTCCGAGGAAAACCATGTCCGCCCATTTTTTCTGTAAAAGTTTGATGCTCAGAAGAAAGGTAGATATTTTTCTCCTGTTGCATCACTAAGGTATAACAGGGCACGTTATTGGTTGCTAGCATTTCATTAAATAGCGCTAAATTTTGTGCTTGATCAGTACAATCGGAACACCAGATAGCAGTCAGATTAACAACACAGGTTTCCCCATTCGCTAAACTGTCTTTTATCTGTTCAAGGCTTTTATTGTTAATCATTATCTTATCTCTTTATCGTGATGCTATAAACTTATCTATTAAGCGGAAAGTCTGCCTGCTCCCTGCATCGCGCACAATAACATGTTGTTGCAACGGTAAATATTCAAGTGATTTTTCTTGAGAAGCGACTTTTTCTATTATCTCCTCTGCGGAAGAGGATTCGACTACTGGGTCTTCTTCTGATTGAATCACTAATAACGGGGCTTTAACCTCAGCTAACTGTGCACGGCAAGACCGCTGTAGTTCAAGTAACTGAGTTAACCCAGCAACATATATTTTATCATAATTAGTTTCTGGGTATAACGTCTCATTGAGAACATAAGGTAATCGCCCCACTTCCAATGACATCCCTTTTAAAAGGCGGTTCCAGCCATCAATCATCGGTGATAATTTTGCAGACTTTTGACGTAATATGAGAGCGGGATTGATGGCAATAATGCCACTCAATTTGGGTAACGCTAATGAGCCTTGCAATAGGGCTAATAATGCCCCTGCTGAGAATCCTAATAACACCACTTTGGAGTGATAATGGGAAAGTACAGCATAACCCCGTTTTAGTGATTCCAGCCAAGATTGTAATGTCACGGTTTGCAATTCTGATGCATGTGTACCATGACCCGCTAGGCGCACAATATAAACACCGTAACCTTGTTGGTTGAGGTGCGCTGCTAATTGTAACAATTCACCGGGGGAGGCGAGAAAGCCATGTACTAAAACAATCCCTACCTTCTTAATATCTCCAGCCATAAAACGTGGTTTACCCACCTCTCTACTTTTACTTTGCCCTTCAATATAGGAACGCATACGTTCATCTTCAAAAATAGAAATATCACGCTTAATAACCACTTGCGCAACCTCCTGTGCAAGTTTTTCAGGGGAATAACGAGACAGTTTTTTAATAATTTTTACCGCCCATTTCATTACCTCAAATTCATTCGCTAATACACTGGTGGTATTATCAAGGCGCATACGATGAAAAGGAGTTGGCGCTTTGATGTTACCATGATCAACCACTAACCGACCGTTGTTCACCACCACGATTGATTCCTCAATCGCTAACGTCATAATACTATTATAAGGAGCATATTGTTCATCGGCAACGAGGTTCACAATGCCATCTCTAATACTACTGTGTACACGGCGTTTATTGTTTTTACGTATCGCTAAGCTGGCAAGGTAAATTATTTTTTTAAAGTTATTTTCCGCCACGCCATACACGGCAACATAACGTAATGCCGTCGCAACAATATGATCCATATTAATGGAAAGTCGTGTATACACGCGTTTCATAAATTTTCTGGTTAAACGATGGCGCATCAGTTTTATCATCCAATCCATTTGCCGTGATGAGGAAATAAAAGGCAAAAGAAAGGAAAATAATCGCCGATAAGGTTTACTAAAACGGCGCACATCAATGGGGTGACCAAACGAGATGGAGATATCACACTCTTGCAACAGAATTTTCCCCTCCACCAGCAACTCCTCCTCTAACTGCGGAGAGAGATCTTTAACCAGTAACTGCACCCCTGTGGATAATAGGTTTTTACCGGGTCTTAATGGGTAATAACTAATATTAACCGGCACAATACAGAGATCCAGAGGAGAGAGATCTCCAGGACCATGTAAAGCATACGTCTCTTGATAATAATTAATCAACTGTTCATTATTATCAGCAATCGCACGTTTATACTGCTCTTTCTTCAAAAATGTTTTTAATGCTAATACTGATGCCCCAGTATGCGGTGTAATAATATGATTTTCTAAATGTAGCTGCAGATGACCATCATGCATGACCTTCTTATCTTTGATCATTGAGCCTTCAGGGAAAATAATCCAATTATGAGAGCCTTTCATCAACTCCGAGATCATCTTCTCATCACGCCCAGGCATATCAACAGGATATGCACCAACCGATTCTAAATATTGACCAAATTTACCTTTAAATAAATCACTGTCTGCCAAAGAGTGCGCCATTTGACCATTGTATTTATAAAGAATATGCAATAATAACCCCGTTTCAAAACGGGTAAAGTGGTTGGCGACAAACAAGGTAGGATTGGCACGTAATTTCTCTTCACCCTCAACAGAAATCGCTGAACGACTGATTTTTTTAATCGCGCTAACAATTAAGCCTGCAAAACGGAAAGATCGATTCGCTTTTTTTAAAGTATCCTCTTCGCTCACATTCCCCTCCTTTCATTCGATAACCTGAGTTCGGGTTAAAATTATCTTTATCCAATGATTTATAAGCATAATAGGTTTTTTTTATAATATCATTATGGCGATGCTGAATACTGTTTAATAAAGATTAAAACCTCAAAATTATCCAATGACTGACCGGTGCTGATAAGATTAAAGATTTGCAAAATATTAACCTGTAGAATAATGCCCTACGTTTTAAAAATTAAGAAAGAGAAAGTTATGACAATGAGTAATAGTGCAGAATTTGACCTGTTTTTGCAAATCTGTAACAACGCTTTTAATACACAGCAATTACAACGCGTGGTGCTTTCCAAATATAAAGGTAATGAGACAGAATTAAAACGCATTACAATTCGCCCTCTCATATTAAAAAACAAACCCTTACTCTCTTTTTTATACGAATATAAAAGCCATCATATTACTAAAAATCTTACCCTCTTAGAGTCGCTGACATTCTATAAAGAAGAAATAGGAGTACATTTTTTTAATGCACACCTGTTGAGTAATGAATGGGAAGTGCAATTAAGCGTGACTAAAAAAGGCAACGTTTTAGTCAAAAAATATGCGAATAAAAATAAGCAAACACAAACAGGAAACAGTGGAACAGAGTTAGTTTCTCGCACACATGATCGTAGTAAAAAACGTTTTGTAGAACAAACGCGTCCTTATCTACGTGAACTTGGTGTCACCGATGATAAAAGTAATATCATTCCAGCCATGTCTCGAAAATGGAAACAGATCAATAAATTTATCGAAGTCTTATCAGGCGCGATTAATAACACCGGTCTAAACCAAAGTAACAAAGTACATATCGCCGATTTTGGATCAGGGAAAGCGTATTTAACCTTTGCTGTACACGACTATTTTATGGATAAATTACAAGTAAAAACAGAAGTAACTGGGGTAGAATTACGTCAGAACTTAGTCGATTTATGCAATAACACGGCACAAAAATTATCCTTACAAGGTATTAAATTTGAGCAAGGAGATGTGCAACACTTCAAAGCACAAGGCATTAATATTATGATTGCATTACATGCCTGTGATATTGCAACAGACTATGCGATTCACATGGGTATTCGAACCGGTGCTGAAATTATTATGTGCTCACCTTGTTGCCACAAACAAATTCGTCCACAAATGAAAAGTCCCACATTATTAGCACCACTACTCCAACATGGTATTCATTTCGGGCAAGAAGCGGAGATGGTTACCGATGGTTTGCGCGCGCTATTATTAGAAGCAAATGGCTACGATGCACAGGTATTTGAGTTTATTTCATTAGAGCATACCAGTAAGAATAAAATGATCCTGGCACAAAAACGCAAAAAACCGCGTGATAATACGGAGATTCTAGAGCAGATAAAATCGATCAAAGCCTTTTATGGGATTCAAGAACACTGCTTAGAAACACTTTTGAATACATAACTAAAAAAGATAAATATAAAGGTGAAGTTTTCGCCTATTTATATTTGTTGTCACATAACAGTCATACTTGTTAACTACTCTGGGTTAAATTGAATAATTCACGCAGAGAGAAAACCATGAAAGTACACCAACTACTTATACCTTTAGCATTATTAAGTGCTAACTGTAACGCTTTTGACTTCAAAGACACGACACAAAATAATACCAACAACTTAGTATGGACAGGGCACATTAGTCCAGATACCGACACCATGACATCCGCTATTATCGCAGCACATATCTATGGTGGTAGCGCCGTAGTCCCAGAAGAGATTAATCCGGAAAGTCGATTTGTTTTGCAATTCTGTCAAGCTGATGCACCACCAGTATTAAACGACTTTTCAGGTAAAAAAGTTGCATTAGTTGATTTTAATCAAAAAACACAATTACATCCTAGCATTGATGAAAGTAGTATTGTGGCAATTATTGATCACCATGCTATTGGCGGACAACCAGTCAACTTAACCCAAGTAGTGAGCATTGATATTCGTCCATGGGGATCCGTAGCAACGATCCTTGCATCACAAGCAGACTCATTAGATATTCTGTTACCAAAACAAATCGCCTGTACCACACTGGCAGGTATTTTATCAGATACAGTATTGCTTGAGTCCCCCACGACCACACAGTACGATCATGATTTCGCTGTAAAATTAGCAGAGCAGGCTGGCATCAAAGATTTAAATGGCTTTGGTCAACAGATGCTATTGGCCAAATCTGATTTAAAACACTTCAGCGCAGCTACAATTTTGACCATGGATTATAAAAAATTTGAGTTTTCAGGTAAAAAAGTAGGCATAGGCGTAGCAGAAACATTAATGGCAAATCAACTACTACAACGCAGAAGTGAATTTATTCAAGCAATGCAAGTTTATAAAAAAGAACAAAAACTAGATTATCTGTTCTTTTCAGTCACAGATACTAAAAATATGCAGGCAAATCTAATATGGGTCGATGACAATGATGCAAAAGTGATTGAGCAAGCATTCAAAAAATCTCATCAATCAGACTGGCTGACACTCAAAGGGGTAACGTCGCGTAAGCGCCAAATTGGCCCAGCGATTCAAGCTGCAATTAAAGCACTTAATTAATAATTTTTATCATCATTGACATAATCAACACTAAGTATGCAAAATTCAGTGTTTTCATATAAAGAGATTAACGGCGTTCGCAGGAAGTACAACCACGACAAGCACTGCGCCCGCCTTTTGGTCGAAGCGAACGTTGAATTCGGCAGTAGGCATTTTTTAGGCAGCGTCGATAAGCAAACCAATCATCAGGTTTTTTGATAATCACACTGCCACGGAAACGCTTTATCAGTGCATCACCGTGCAATGCAATAAACTGACGTTCAAAGTCAATCTCAAAAAACACCATCAACTCTTCAATGGATTGCATTTTATTTAATTGCGGCTTAAGTTTTATAATATTAACCATATCTAAAATGAAAAAGAGCGACCATTATATTCAGAAACACAATCAAGCCTTTGTTTTAGAATAATATATTAAGTTAAAAGTCTGATGTCTATATTTTAGAATGTTAGAAAAAAGACCACAATATTATTTGTTCTTATCTAATAACGCCATTAAAACTTCTCTATAAGCTGCAATCGGTTGTGCACCAGACAGCACACTGCTGCGATTAAAAACCACTGCGGGTACGGCCGAAATACCGGATTTTTGCCAATAAGCTTGTTGTTGTATCAATTCATCACAATAATGTGCATCTTGTAAGCACGCCGTTGCTTGCTCTCTCTCGATACCCACTTTTGTGGCTTCATTAAGCAAGATTTGACGATCAGAAATATCTTTTTTCTCACTAAAGAAAGCGCTGAATAAACGTAATGTTAACGGTGTTTGCTTATCAAGTTGCCAAGCATACTGCAGCAAGATGTGTGCATCACGTGTATTGACTATTTTCATCTCATCAAAAAAATTAAAAGTGAACCCAACCTTTTCACCCGTGGCGCGAATATGAACGCGACTTTGATCGCTTTCCTCGCGAGAAGAACCGTATTTCTCAGCAACATGTTCACGTAAATTTTGCCCTTCTGTGGGCATGTTCGGGTTTAACTCAAAAGGCTGCCATTGCAACTCGACTTTATCGGCAATATCTAATTGCTCAATCGCCTTCTGTAAATTTTTATAACCCACCACACACCACGGACAAACCACATCGGAAATAATATCTATCTTAATTTTATCACTCATAATAACCTTCAATTAGTCTTTACACTGACGGATTGATAACGGGGATAAAACCAGTCATAAACCAGTTTTAACCATAGCGATCTTATTTTTCCCAAGCGAATGCTAGAAAGGGTTCATCTACAGCCGTATTGGCAAGATGATTGGTGTAATTACTGATCACTTTTTGCGACAAACCTAAGACAATTTCAAGCAATTGTTGTTGACCGTATCCGGCAGCAAAAAAGTGCGTTAGTAGTTGCTCAGAAAGCACACCACGATCACGCACCATACTGATGGTGGTCTCGTGTAAAACCTGTAATTTTTCAGTTGGCATTGCCGTGCGGTTACGTAATGCATCGGTGATTTTTACATCAACTTCCATCGAATGCGCAATAGCCGTGTGTGCCGGCACGCAATAATGGCAACCATGTTCAACATTAATCGTTTGCCAAACCACGGTGAGTTCTTCAGCATTAAATGAAGACTCAGTAAAGAGTTTGTGCAATGTTTGATAACCCTCTAATAAAGCAGGCGCTTCAGCCATCACAGCATGTAGATTGGGGACCATGCCATAGTCATTGAGTGACTGCTCTAACATAGGTTTGCTTTTAGCAGGTGCTGATTCGATAGTATGTAGTGTAAATTCGGTCATTTTAAATACCCTCTTTAAGTTGTTTTTCAAGATTATCTGTTTCTGTTGGCAATAATATAACTAGATTTGAACGATCGTTCAATATAATATTGAACAAGCGTTCAAATAACCAGTATCAAGATCAGATATAATCATTTCAGGTGAGTTTTATGGCTAAAACGAGTAAATATAATCGCCAAGATATTATTCATAAAGCGACAAATTTATATTGGGAAAAAGGCTTCCACGGCACCTCTATGCGTAATTTGCAAGATGTCATTGATATGCGACCAGGTAGCATCTACGCGGCATTTGGCAGTAAAGAAGGATTATTTAAGGAAGCGTTACAACATTATACACAGCAAGCATTATCTAATTTAGCGCAACTAAAATTGACTGCTGGCTCGCCACTAAAAGGACTAAAACGCTTTGTGGAAATGGCAGTCATTGAGAGCAAAACCTGCTCACCAAGTGGAATGTGTATGTTGACTAAAACTATTTCAGAATTAACACAAGACAATGCAACGCTCGTTTTAGTGGCAAAAAAATCACTCAATGAAATTGAACAGCATTTCAAAAATACACTGGTTGAAGCACAGGTTGCTGGCGAAATTCATAAAAATAAAGACACAACACAGTTAGCACGAAACCTACAAGTACACATAATGGGATTACGTTGCTACGCAAGCATCAACAACAATCCAGTCATTGTGCAACAAATGATAGACAATCAGTTTGCCACATTTTAGCACACGGTACATTACCCTAGCGTAATCAGCCCTGCTTCTGATTGCATTAATTAACGATGTTATCATGATCTTGAGGGTTCTCTTTAGACGTATTAAAAATCAACAAAAACAAGGCGTTTAATATATAACTAACTGTTATAATTAAAATAAAGAAATAACTGAGCACCTAACTAGCCTAAAGCTTTAGATAATCATCGGGTTTGCTATTACTGTCCAAAGGTTTAATCTGCATGCGTAAAAATGCTCCAATAGAAACTAGCGATAAGAATAAAAAAGAGCGATGTATCATCAGAGACTCCTTTTTACCTTTCCCTACTATCTCTTTCTAAATTAAGGTTTATTTGTGTTATTGCAGCCCTATGTAAAAAAGAACATCGCCCTTGCTTGGCCATTAGCCTTAAATGGACTGCTTATGCAGTCGATGTTGATGATCGATACTTTTTTGGTTTCGCCTTTAGGTGAAACGCCATTAGCCGCAATGGGCATTGCAACAACGATTGTCGCAGCTATTCTTGGTATTCAAATGGCATTAGCCAATGGGAGCCAATTAGTCTTAAGCCGAGCGGTAGGCTCAGGAAATAATAGCGCCTTATCAAAAGCATTTTGGGCCGGCTTACTTATTAACTGCGCCGTCGCCTCTCTGTTCTGGCTTTTTTTAACCCTCTTTGATCATAACCTGATTGAGCTACTGACAGATAACCGTGCATTACATCAACAGATAAATGATTATTTAAGTATTTCAAAATATATTGTGCTGTTTACCGCACTGACGCAAGTGATGACATCATTATTTAATAGTCTGGGTAAAACCAAAGTTCCTTTTAAAGGTTACTTAATTGAATTACCAATAAACGCACTGCTTTCTTATGTGCTTATCCATGGTTATCAATCAACGGGTATTCTCTATTTTGAAGGTATTGGTGTGCAGGGAGCAGCATTAGGCAGCATCATTGCTATCACGGTGCGTCTGCTCTACCTTAGTTTATACCTGCATTTAAGCCCAGAGGTCAACATCACCGCACCTCCTACAGGCAAATCAATGGGGCGTAATATTCGTCAGCATTTTACTGAAATTTTCCCAATTGCCGCTAACGTGACCATTTTATCAATTGGTGTCGCGATGTATCAGTTGCTTTACGCGCAGTTAGAAATTAATGCCTATGTTGCAATTACCTTAGTGATGCCTTGGATACGAGCGGGAATGCAGGTTATCGCAGCATGGTCGCACTCCTCTGCGATCACTATTAGTCAAGCTATCGGCTCAAGGAAAATGGATAGCTTGGTGCGAGATGTTAATACCAGCATCGATATAGCGGTCATTATCTCGATATTATGTGCCTGTTTTTTTGCCGTAATAAGTCTGGTTATTGCTGATATTTATCCCTCCCTCGATGAAGCAACTTATCAAGCTTTAAAGGCTATTGCCCCTCTGTACATTTTTTTACCCATTGTGCGCGGTTACAATACGGTACACGGCAATGTATTACGTGCTTTGGGTAAAACCACCGCGGTATTTATGATTAATTTCACTGGACAATGGATCATCTCAATTCCTCTTTGTGCACTCATCATTTTTGTATTCGACGCCTCTATCTTCTGGGCTTTTGCAATCCAACCCTTTGAAGAGATTGTAAAAGCATTACCTTTTAGATACTTAGCAAGAAAGTCATTAAAAGAGTTCGATATGGAAAAAGCAGAAAAGCTTATGTATGACTAATTACAATCACAACAATAAAAATAAAGAATGATTCAGTACATCATCATTGCGCTTTTATTGGTCATTTATTTTGTTTTCAGAGGCGACAAAACAGCCCGTTGGGTAATAATGACAAACAGTAAAAATTTTATTTTTATCTCAACAATAAAAACACAACCTTTTGTTTTTTATTGATATTTAGTTTGCTTTATTATCAGGTTAGAAGCTTCGTCTAGCAGGAATTAGATCAAAAATAACGCTGCCACTTCACTTTTCAATATAATTAATCGCGCTAAATTGTGACTCATCAAACACATCACTCTATTTATACTTTTACAATTCACCAAGCCAGTTATTATATAATACAATATTACATTAATGGAGTTGAAAATGAACAAACCGCTTATTATTGCTGGTGCAATCTTACTCTCACTGCCTACGGTAGTCTTGGCTGACATTGCTAATAACGGGGTTCCATATCCTGTTCCTGCAGACAAATTTGATATGACGAATTGGAAAATAACGATTCCTTCGGATATCAACAAAGATGGCAGAGTTGATGAAATCGAAGGTGTTGCGATGTTGAGTTACTCACACTCAGATTTTTTTCACTTAGACAAAGACGGTAATTTGGTATTTGAAGTTCAAAACCAAGCAATTACCACCAAAAATTCGAAGAATGCACGATCTGAATTACGTCAAATGCCTCGTGGTGCTAAATTCCATATCAGCACTGACTCACCTTTGAACCACTTTGCACTTGCAAGCCATCCTGATGCGGCGGATTTTAGTTCAGTTGGCGGTACTTTATCAGCAACACTTAAAGTTAACCACGTAGCTGAGCACGCGACACATCCAGAGAGACCACCTGCTCACTCTGTTGTTGTTGGTCAGATCCACGCTAAAAAATACAATGACCAAATCAAAGCAAAAACAGGCTTTGGTCACGGTAACGAGCCAGTAAAAATATACTTCAAAAAATTCCCTGGTCACAAATATGGCTCCGTTTTCTTTAACTACGAGCGTAACCTAGCGAAAAATGATCCAAATCGCCAAGATCTTGCCTTACCCGTATGGGGAAACACTTGGGAAAACCAAGCAGAACCAGGTAAAGCAGGCATCGCTTTGGGTGAAGAGTTCAGCTACCTTATAGACGTAAAGGGCGACATAATGCACCTGACCTTCGAAACGCCTCGTCATAAAACAGTAACTTACGACATTGATCTGAGCAAAGGGTTTGATGATAAAGACTCTCCAACCGGCTACGCAGAAGACGCACTCTACTTTAAAGCAGGTGCTTATGGACAATGTAGCGTGAGTGATAAACACCCTGTCTGGGGAACGGGTTGTGCGGGCACGGGCGACTTTGCGACCGACAAAAAAACTGGCGACTACACCAGCGTAACCTTCTCTGAACTAAAACTTAACGGTAAATA
>JBAHZV010000104.1:0-14419 GCA_037132845.1 Psychromonas sp. | reverse complement strand
GTGATCAGCCTTAGTTGTTAAAATTAACCCTACCTACGTTGTGAGTCTTGAAGTGAGAATAACTATCTCCTGCAACTCACGCCTTGTTAGTGATAATTTTTCCTGCGTAATACTTGATCACTTAATTAATTCCTTTGCTATAACTAAAATTTATAGCGAGGTTTTTACCATTTCACTGCTCGCTGTATTGGTCGCAAACTGACTACCTGCTTGCTGTGTTGATTTTGTTATGGTGACTCTTTCTGTTGCTGCAACGATAGTAAGATCACGTGTTAAATCAATAGGCTCACTGACTGTTTTGACGGTTTCTGAGCGTGCAACACGGGCTTTAGTCACTGTACCAACACTAAATTTTGGTGCTACTTTTTCAACTTTAGTGGTAGTGACTTGTGCAATGGGAGTCGTGCTTTCAACGGCGGGTGTTACTTCTGTAACTGGCGCCACTTGTGCAATCGGTGCAGTGCTTTCAACGGGTGCTACGTCAGTAATCGGCGCTACTTCTGCAATCGGCGCAGTGCTATCAACGGGTGCTGTTACGTCAGGAATCGGCGCTACTTGTGCAATCGGTGCAGTGCTTTCAACCGCGGCTGTTACGTCAGTAATCGGTGCCACTTGTGCAATCGGTGCAGTGCTTTCAACGGTTGCTGTTACTTCAACAATCGGCGCTATTTCAACAGTTGGCGTTACTTCAGCAATGGCTAGCACTTCTTCAACCTGAGCTTGTTGTTCAGGAAGGATCTGTGTTGCTTCTTGAAGAGCTTCATTATTCATGCTTTCTTTAAGTTGTTCCGCAGCTTGGTGAGTCTCTTTTTCAACTGCCACATCAGAAATCTCGTGAGCAATAGACACGTTTGCATGCAGTGTTTCTGAAACAGAAGTTTCAGTTACACTTTGCTCGCTAGTACCTTGCTCAGCAACTGTTGAGGGTACTTCTGGATAACGGCTAGTCACCGGATCCGTCGCTTGCTCATTGATTGCTTTGCTTTTACGTTGGCCATTACCACGCAGATAACGAGAACGACGCCCTGGAATTGCAACGGGTGCATATTCTCCATTTACGGGCACATTTTCTTCTGTGGTTACTGGTTGTTCTTTTTTAGGTGTTGCTTGATGTATTGTCGGTTTCTTCTGTTGCTGGGTTGTTTCTTTTACTGCAACACTGGCAACTTCGCTAACGTCAGTAACATTTGTTTCAACTGCTGGTGCATCATTAACAATACGTACTTTTTTACGCATGTTTCTACGTTTACGGCGTACAGCAACAACTTCTTCTTTATCGGTTACAGCGTAATTGTGTTCTTGTTTAACCGGGCGCGTATTATCTTTACGATTATTGCGTCGATCATTAGGACGGCGATCCGATGATTTTTTATCTTGCTGAATATTGTCATTACGGTTGTCGTTACGATTGTCATTACGGTTGTCATTGCGATTATCGTTACGGTTTTCATTTTCATTTTTATTACGATTACGATTACGATTATTGCGATTGTTGTTGCGATTGCGATTGGTATTACGCGGTTGTTCTTTTACTGCTACTTTTTCCTCTGCAGGTTTTTCTTTTTCAGGACTGAAAAACCCTGAGATAGCGGTGCATATGCTTGCAAAGATTGATGGTTGAGTCTCAGTAGTTGGCGTAGGTTTTTGTTCATTGACGACATTTGAGTTTACTTTGCCTTGGTTTTCTTTTGGCGTAGAGAAGCCACTTAAAACAGGATCAGTTTCTTTTTTGTACTCATTTTTAACAACTGTTGGCACGTAAACCGTGTGTTGTTTTTCAAGTGCATCGTAGTTAATGTCTTCTTGACCATCTTTACGGGTGCGTTTTATTTCGAAATGCGGTGTCTGTAAGTTTGCATTTGGAATAATGAAAACTTCACAATTATGGCGACGTTCAATTTTAGTGACCGCACTGCGTTTTTCATTTAGCAGATAGGCAGCAACGGCAACAGGCACTGTTGCTTGAATTTGAACGGTATTTTCTTTTAAACCTTCTTCTTCAATAAGGCGTAAAATAGCAAGTGCTAAGGAATCGTTATCACGGATAGTACCTTGCCCATGACAGCGTGGACAAACACGTGATGCAGACTCACCTAACGATGGGCGAATACGTTGGCGTGACATTTCCATCAAACCAAAACGTGAGATACGACCAAGTTGAATACGTGCTCTATCTTGACGTACAGACTCTCGCATACGGTTTTCAACTTCACGCTGATGACGCGGCGGGGTCATATCGATGAAATCGATCACCACTAGCCCACCTAAATCGCGTAAACGTAACTGCCGAGCAATCTCTTCGGCGGCTTCTAAGTTAGTATTAAATGCCGTTTCTTCGATATCACCACCACGGGTTGCACGTGCCGAGTTAATATCAATAGAGGTTAATGCTTCGGTTGGATCGATAACAATTGAGCCTCCAGAAGGTAAACGCACTTCACGTTGGAAAGCCGATTCAATTTGGCTTTCAACTTGATAATGAGTGAACAGTGGGATCTCACCTTGGTAAAGTTTCAGACGATTAACATAGTCTGGACGTACCATTTCGATATGATTTTTAGCTTGTTCAAATGTTTTTGGGTGATCAATAACAATTTCACCAATATCACGGCGTAAATAATCACGGATAGAACGTACAATCACATTACTTTCACGATGGATTAAAAACGGTGCTTTTTGTGTTTCAGAAGCTTCTGAAATGGCACGCCAATGGTTTACTAGTACATTAAGATCCCATTCTAACTCTTCAGATGTTTTTCCAACGCCAGCTGTTCGTACGATTAAACCCATACCGTTTGGCAATTGAAGATGACTTAATGCTTCTTTTAATTGTGTACGTTCTTCACCTTCAATGCGTCGTGAAATGCCACCCGCGCGAGGATTATTTGGCATCAAGACTAAATAACTACCTGCAAGACTCACAAATGTAGTTAATGCAGCACCTTTATTACCACGCTCTTCTTTCTCAATTTGTACAATTATTTCTTGGCCTTCTTTAATCACCTCTTTGATATTAGGGCGACCTTTAAAAGAATAACCAGAAGGGAAATAGGTACGTGCAATCTCTTTAAGGGGTAAGAAACCATGGCGATCAGCACCATATTCAACAAATGCAGCTTCTAGGCTTGGTTCAACGCGAGTGATTTTACCTTTATAGATGTTTGCTTTTTTCTGTTCGTGTCCAGGACTTTCGATATCTAAATCATACAGTTGTTGACCGTCTACGAGGGCAACACGCAACTCTTCTTCTTGAGTTGCATTAATTAACATTCTTTTCATTTTTAGCTCTTTATTAAATATTTTTATGTTTTTTGGTTGTTGGCAATAAATTGCTTCACTTGACCTCGGGTCTGTTTTTGCAGTCTCACGACTGGATGTATGCAGAGGTGCATTAAAAAGTGATGCAGCTCTCATTAACATCGGCTTAAATAAGCGTCAATAAAGTTAATGAGTAAAAGGGCACAACATTCTATTTTCATTATTTTCACTGTCTCAACTACAAGTTAATCATGCATATTGTTGTAATAACATTTAACGAGTCGATAACCTGATAATTATCTCATTAATCGAGTGTGACTCCAATATAAATTTTTAGATATTATCCAATCGACACGTGATAAACTTAACGAATGGAACAGATAAATCACTCAGTACGCATGCTTGAGGTCTCTCAAGAAAATGCACAGCAACGAATCGATAATTTTCTTCGTCTACATTTAAAAGGTGTCCCTAAAAGCATGATCTATCGGATCGTGCGCAAGGGCGAAGTACGTGTAAATAAAAAACGTATTAAACCCGATTATAAACTCCAAGAGGGGGATATTGTGCGTATCCCACCTGTTAGAGTGGCCGCAGAAAATCCCTTACCTTCACCCAAATTAAACGCCATTGCACAACTCGAAGCACGCATTATTTATGAAGACGATGCGTTACTTATTCTGAATAAACCTTCCGGGCTCGCCGTACATGGTGGCAGTGGCTTAGACTTTGGTGCGATTGAAGGCTTACGTGCCTTACGCCCACAAGCGCGATTTTTAGAACTGGCGCATCGACTTGATAAAGCCACGTCGGGTTGCCTATTAATTGCCAAAAAACGCAGTATGTTACGTGCACTACATGAACAACTTCGGCATAAAACCATGAACAAACAATATCTCGCTTTAGTGAAAGGCAAGTGGGATAAAAAAGACCGAGCAGTAAAAGAGCCCTTATTAAAAGATTCACAAAATTCTGTGGTCAAAGTGAGCATTGAAGGTAAAGCGTCAGAAACGCGCTTTAAAATAATGCAACGTTATCAAGGTGCGACATTAGTTGAAGCTTCTCCTGTGACCGGACGTACGCATCAAATCCGTGTGCATACGGCTTGTAAAGGACACAATATTGCCGGTGATGATCGTTATGGTGACAAAACTTTTAGCGCTGAAATGAAAAAATTAGGCTTAAATCGTCTTTTTTTACACGCAGCCCACATCACTTTTTTCCATCCGGTGTTAGCAGAAAAAATGACCGTCAGTGCGCCATTATGCCAGCCTTTATCGGATCTATTGGAAAAATTACAGAGAAGTTAATATGGATTATAAAGTGATCATTTTTGATTGGGATGGAACCTTGATGGATTCCATTGATAAAATTGTTGCCAGCATGCAAGCGGCCGCCAATGATTGCCAATTAACCATTCCCAGTAGTGAAACGGTGCGTCATCAAGTGGGGTTAAGTTTAGACAAGGTCATGATGCAACTTTACCCACATGAAAGCGTCGCACAACAAGCCGCGATGGTTGAAGCATATCGTTTTCAATATCGAGCTTTGGATAAACAACATGCCACTCCTTTTTATCCTGGTATTCAAACATGGTTAATGGATCTTAAAGCACAAGGTTACTTATTAGCGGTCGCGACTGGTAAAGGGCGTAATGGCCTTAATCGTCTACTTGAAAAGTTTGCTGTTAAAGATTTATTTGCGGTGACTTATTGCGCCGATGAAACACAGTCGAAACCCAATCCTTTAATGCTTAATCTTATTTTAAAAGATCTTAGCCTCGTCGCATCTCAAGCTTTAATGGTCGGTGATAGCAGTTATGATTTAGAGATGGCAAATAATGCTAATATTGATTGCTTGGGTGTGTCCTATGGTGTGCACAGTGAGCAGCTATTAAAGCAATTCAACCCCATTGCAATTGTTGATGATTTACCAAAGGAGTTTGCACTGTATGTTCAGTGAGTATATAAAATTGACCGGTCGTGGGGAGAAAGGGCGTCGCTCTTTAACCCAAGCTGAATCTTATGATGCCCTGTCATCTTATTTAAATGGGGATGCAGAATTATTGCAGTTAGCCGTGTTATTAATGTTACAACGCGTGCGTTGTGAGACAGCCGAAGAGGCTGCGGGTTACGTTCAAGCACTGCGCGAGCAAATAAACTCACAGTGGAAAGCGGTTAATGCGGATTTAGATTGGCCCTGTTTTGCTGGGAAAAAACGTCAGCCCCCTTGGTTGATTTTAGCTGCTAAGACCTTAGCACAACAAGGCACTCGTATTGTCTTACACGGTTTTAACGCAGTTGATGCGATTAAATACCAAGTTGAAAGTGCTTGCCCTGAGCTTGCTATCAATATTGCGCGCACCCCAGAGCAAGCCAGCGAGTATCTCGATAAGTTTAATATCTGTTATGTGCCTTTAGAGCACTATTGTGAAAAGCTTATTCCTCTGCTTAATTTGCGTGAAAAAATGGGGTTACGTACACCACTTAATACCGTTGCGCGCAGTTTAAACCCAACCCAAGCTCCTTTTGCGATTCACGGTGTTTTTCATAAAAGCTATGAAAAACTGCATGCGCAAGCCGCATTATTAACCAAAGAGCACAGCATGATCGCCTTTAAAGGTGAAGGGGGAGAAAGTGAAGTGAACCCGCGTGTCAGCACCAAGATATGTGGCGTGCATAACATTGATGGTGAGCTTACCTATATAGAGCAAGAGTGGCCGACTTATTTAAATGAAGCCAGTGGCGCACATAGCGATGTTTCTGCCAAGTATCTACAAAAAGTGTGGCAAGGTGACGTTCAAGATAGTTATGGTGATGCAGCTGTTACTTGTACGATTGCGGTTATTTTAAAGCAATTTGAGCCACAAAAAACACAAAAAGAATGTTTACAATTAGCTGAACAATATTGGCAAACACGGCAACGTTAAGTTGTATTCACGCTGTTATTTTATGGCTCTTTAGCAAAAAACGATGCATTTAGCATCGTTTTTTATTGACCTTATTTTATAAAAAAATCCTTTAGCAGAATTAACGGATTTTTCTGATCTGTACAATAATACCCATGAGTGGGTGATCCAGATAATGTATCTCTTCACTGCGTAAACGACGATTTTGATCAAAAAGAATTTCTTTAATCACTGTTTGATAGCTGGCTTTAACAGTTGCGTTATTATCCGCCACGTGATCAATTGGTTGGGCAATTTGAACACCATTATCATCCTCACTTAATTCAATTTTTTGCGCGACTGTCTTGATTTGCTCCGTTATTTTTTTACGAATAATTAACTGGCTATCAATATACAAATAATGATCTAAATAAATTTTGAAGTTGCCATCGATTTCCCATTTATCGGAGAGACTATTTTCCATTGATAATGCAAGATTTCTACCAGCAAAAATATGTATGGGTCTCGCGCTTGTGCCTCGGGCAACAGGCATCCGCCATGCCATATGTAACAGTGGTTTAAAACCTGCGTGTTTTTCTAATCTTTGACGTTGTGCACTGAAGCGCAGACGTGAGCTACTTAAACGTTGAAAGCCATTGCCACTGCTATTGAACTCTGCACTACCAATCACGGTTGGATTCGCTTTGGATAAGCAAACTCCTTCAGCGAGACACGGCACTGATTTTTTAGCGTTTAAAAGGGTAATGCTATTACTGCTATCAACCACAATTTGTTGTGATGAGAGGTGCTCATTAATATTTTTTATATCAACATTACGTTGAAATAATAACAGCTCTATTTCAAACCAGCGTTGTTCTGCCTGTGCTGAAAGCGATACTAGGGTCAAAAAAATTGTGACCAATCTTTTGTAGTTCAAACTATTATCCTTTTATTAAATGATCTTTAAAGCGATTAAGTAATTGTGTGATCCAATTCATACGTGTTCGACTATCTTCTAAATTAGTTGTAAATTTTAATTTAGTAGGTCCTTCTAGTTTAAAGGTATTTCCTTGTTTTTGCAGTAAAGAAACGAGGAACATTGGATCAACGGGGGTATTTTCTGTAAATTGCAAGTTACCGCCATTTATATGTGCTTCTAATCGCTTGATGCCAAGTGGTGTGCAAAGTTGTTTCAACTCGGTCACTTGTATTAAGTTTTTCGCTGCATCTGGCAGTAAACCAAAACGATCAATCATCTCAACTTGAATTTCTTTTAACCCATGGCGGTCTTTACTGTTAGCAATGCGCTTGTACAGTGATAAACGTAAATTTACATCATGAATATAGTCATCGGGTATCAGTGCTGGAATACGCATTTCTACTTCTGCTTGGCTTGCGAGCAAATGATCTAAGCTTGGCTCTTGACCATTTTGTAATGCGTCAACCGCTTGGTTTAACATCTCCATATAAAGGTTATAACCTATCGTTGATATTTGTCCCGATTGATCATCCCCTAATAGTTCACCTGCACCACGGATTTCTAAATCGTGTGTTGCCAGTGTAAAACCAGCGCCTAAGGTATCTAAAGACTCGATCGCCTGTAGACGTTTTTGCGCATCTTTGGTCATTAACTTTTTAGGTGGAGTCAGAAGATATGCATAAGCTTGATGATGCGAACGCCCAACACGGCCACGAAGTTGGTGCAATTGTGCCAGACCAAGATGATCGGCACGATTAATAATGATGGTATTTGCACTTGGAATATCAATACCGGTTTCAATGATGGTGGTACAGACTAAAACATTTTGGCGTTGATGGTAAAAGTCACTCATCACTTTTTCAAGTTGATGTTCATTCATTTGTCCATGGGCAACGGAAACCTTTGCCTGTGGTAATAATTCTTGGATATCTGCAGCCATTTTTTCAATGGTTTGCACATTATTATGTAAAAAATAAACTTGCCCGCCACGCATGATTTCACGTGTGATTGCGTCACTCACTATTTGATCGTTTTTTTGCAGTACAAATGTTTTTACCGCTAAACGCTTTGCCGGTGGGGTAGCGATAATAGAAAGATCACGCATACCATTCATGGACATATTCAGGGTTCGTGGGATGGGCGTTGCGGTCAGTGTTAAGATATCAATTTGTGCACGTAGTGCTTTGATTTTCTCTTTCTGGCGTACTCCAAAGCGATGCTCTTCATCAATGATCAGTAAGCCAAGATCTGCAAATTTAAGGGTGCTACTGAGTAGTTTATGGGTGCCAATTAATATATCAATTTTACCTGCTTGGGTTTCTGCTAAAATTTGTTTCTGCTCTTTAGCGCTTTTAAAGCGTGATAAGACTTCCACGCGTACCGGCCAATTGGCAAATCTATCTTTGAAGTTTTCAAAGTGTTGCTGTGCAAGCAATGTTGTGGGCACTAATATCGCTACTTGGCGAGTATTGTCGGTGGCTAAAAAGGCTGCGCGCATGGCCACTTCGGTTTTACCAAAACCAACATCGCCACAGACTAAGCGATCCATCGGGTGTGTTGAGCACATATCACTGATAACGGCATTAATAGATAAAGCTTGATCGTGTGTTTCTTCGAAGGGGAAATCATTTTTAAACAGGGCATAATTATTTTTATGAAGCGTGTAGCTATAACCAATTTTTGCGGCGCGTTGCGCATACACTTCCAGTAACTCTGCTGCTACATCACGTACTTTTTCAGCTGCGCGTTTTTTCGCTTTTTGCCAGGTTTCTGTGCCGAGTTTATTAAGCGGAGCATTATCTACATCATGACCACTATAACGACTGATCAAATGCAGAGCACTGACCGGCACGTAAAGTTTATCACCACGTAAATATTCAAGTGTCACAAATTCAGTTAAGTTACCTGCGGTTTCAATGGTTTGCAATCCAAGATAACGTCCCACACCATAATCGATGTGGACCACAGGTTGGCCTACTTTTAGTTCTGCGAGATTAGCAACAATATGTTCGCTACTGTAATTTTCATCGGTGCTTTCGGCGCGACGTCGGCTTTGGGTGACTTTAAAACCTAATAATTCATTTTCGGTAATAAAAGCAAACTGACTGCTGTTAATAACAAAACTGTTTTCCACCTGACTAATGGTGATGCCCAGTTTAGCCTTCGCTTGTTGAAAGTCATCAACATTGTTAAATTCAGGCAAGGATAATTTGAGCGGTGCAAGTAACTCTAACAGTGACTCTTTACGCCCAGAAGATTGCACACTGAACAAAATGTCGCCATCAAATTGATTAATGAACTGGGAAATACCCGCTAAGGGTTGTTTCTTTTTATGTTCAACTTGAATGTCTTCAATCAGGCTGATATCAAAACTAATGCGTCCGGGTTTAGTGGTTAATAACGGTTCGGGTTGCAGATAAAAACGTGGCCATTGATTTAATAATTCAAAACATTGCTCATGGCGTAGGTATAATTCGTTGGGCGTTAAAAGTGGGCGTAATAAATCAACATTACGCTCTTCATAACGAGATTCCAGAGTCGTCCAGAAGTCCAAGGTGGATTGATTAATATCACCGACAATCGCTAACCTTGCGTTACTGGGTAGGTAATCAAATAAAGTGGCAGTCTGTTCAAAAAAGAGAGGCAGGTAATACTCAATCCCCGCGGGGAGATTATGCTGGGTGATCTCACTAAAAATAGACGCGCTACTGGTTGAAAGCGGTGAGGTAAATTTTTCAGAGAATTTTATTTTAAAACGTTTTATGGCTTCACTATCGGTCGAAAATTCATGTGCAGGAAGCAGTTTTATTTCATCTATTGCTTGTAAAGAACGCTGACTTTCACTATCAAATGGGCGTATTGAGTCTATTTCATCATCAAAAAAATCCAGTCTAAAGGGATGTTCACTGCCCATTGGGAAAATATCAAGGAGAGAGCCTCGTGCACAGAACTGACCGTGATCCATGACTTGTTCAACGGCGTAATAACCGGCTTCTTGTAAATCTTCACGTAATATCTGTAGCGCTATTATCTGACCCACTTTAATCATTAAAGTGTGTTGTTTTAAGTAACTTTTAGGCGCAAGTCGTAATAGCAATGTGCTAATGGGTACAATCAAAATACCCTCTTTTATCGAGGGCAGTTTAAAAAGTGTTTCAATACGCGTAGAGATAATATCTTGGTGTGGTGAGAAGTGATCATAGGGCAGTGTTTCCCAGTCAGGGAAGCTTATCAATTCAATGTTATTATTTACAAAGTAGCTGAGTTCTTGCCGCAATTTCAGCGCGCTTGGCGTATCATGGGTAATTAAAATCAAAGGTGATTTGTGCTGTTTAGCACATTCACTAACCGTTAACGCTAAACTACTGCCTTGTAAATTAGCCAGTAACAATCTGTCATTGCTGTTTTTTAGCGTGGGTATTTTAATAAGTGATGCAGTTTTCATGTGATTATCTTTTTACTGGAATGTTTAAAGCGAAGTGCGTTGCTGGGCGCGTATTTTTAGTTGTTTTGATTGCACATGTAACGTCGCTCGTATGAGTAACTCTCTGTCTTCTGCACGGATTTGTTGATAGGTTAATTCAATTATATCTTGTTTGATACTCGTTACCTTGCCATAACAGTAGATAGCGGTGGACTCTTCTGGAATAAATATTTTCAGACGGACCTTTTGATCAACAGAAAAAGATTTTTTGGGGGAGCTAAACAGACACCGACCGGCACTAAATGCGTGACATTGAAAATGTAATCGTTGTTCATCTTGCTGGCTCAAAACATAGGTTAACAGGGTGTTGATTTTAAGGTTTTGTGCCTCTAGGTAACACCATAATGCTTGGGTGGTTTCATTGTTAAGTTTTAAGGGTTGCAGGCTGTGTGACTCGATATTAGCAAGATCACTTGCCATGCGAAAGGGGGCGGGAATTTCAATTTCAAAATCAGTGTCGTTAGGGATTTGTTCATTTTCATCTAGCACCTCGACATTAAGGCTTAATGGGTGTTCAACGAGAAAATATTGATTGTTTGTCATTAATTTATCCTAATTCCTGATATTGAAGGTTCCTTGCATTACAAAGATACATTAGAATGCCAACTAATAAAAATAAATGTAATGAAATAGGACCCTTATGTTCTACCCTTTAAGTGTTTTTATCGGTTTGCGTTATACCAAATCTAAACGTAACAATAAATTTGTCTCTTTTGTATCACTCTTTTCCACCGGTGGCATCACTTTGGGTGTACTGGCGTTGATCACCGTATTATCGGTTATGAATGGTTTTGAAGCAGAGCTAAAAACACGTATTTTAGGCACCGTGTCACAGGCGGTGCTCAGTAACGACAAACAAACGTTAGACAATTGGCAACCAAGGTTAGCGCCTTTACTGAAAATTGAAAATGTTAAAAGTATTGAGCCTGTGGTTACTAGCGAAGCGATCATACAAAGTGCTAATCAACTACAAGGTATCACTTTTGAAGGTATCTACCCAGAATATTATGCCAATGAGTTAATTAAGTCTACGTTTTATCAAGGCGGTTTAGATGTGCTTACGGCATCTTCTTATCGTATTATTATGGGACGTACGTTAGCGCATCAACTGAATGTGACGGTTGGTGATAAAGTCCGTATTATATCAGCGCGTGGGACACGTTTCACGCCTTTTGGGCAATTTCCCAGTCAACGAAACTTTACTGTGGGCGGTTTTTTTGATGTCGGCTCTGATGTCGATAAATATCTAGTATTGATGCATGCTCAGGATGCGGCTCGTTTGATTCGAATTAAAGAAAATCAAGTCACTGGTTTACGTTTTTCTTTTAAGGATCCCTTTGATGTCATTAACTGGACTCCTCCTTTATTACAATCGGGTGAAATGATCACCGATTGGCGCAGCACCCATGGCGAGTTATTTGCTGCGGTTAAGATGGAAAAAAACATGATTTGGCTATTACTGTGCCTTATTGTTGCGGTCGCAGCCTTTAATATTCTTTCTTCTTCAGTGATGGTGGTCAGTGATAAAAGTGCTGAGATTGCGATTTTAAAGACCTTGGGTATGCCGGGTAAGACCTTGAACCTTATTTTTATCATTCAAGGTGCGTGGAGTGGCATTATTGGGGCCTTTGCGGGCACGCTAATCGGTTTGTTACTCAGCACTTACATTAATGAAGTGATGCGTTTTTTAGGTTTTTATTTACTTGCCAATGCATCCGGTGGTGCAAGATTATTACCCGTTTTACATCAACCAACACAGATATTAATGATTATGTTTGGTGCGATGTTGTTAAGTTTGCTCGCCACGCTCTATCCCGCTTATCAAGCAGGAAAAGTAAGCCCCGTTGAGGCATTAAGGTATGAATAACATGCAAGGCAAAAAAACACCTCAAGTATTACTCACCTGTTCACAACTCGGTAAAACCTACCAAGATGGGAAACTCAGTAACACCGTTTTAGACAAGGTTAACTTAACGCTTTACGAAGGGGAGTTGCTCGCCATTGTGGGCAGTTCAGGCTCAGGCAAAAGTACTCTGTTACACTTGTTAGGGGCTTTGGACAAACCCTCAAAAGGTCATGTTCTCTATCAGGATGCAGACATTCATCAGCTGAGTGATAAAAAGCAAGCGTCGTGGCGAAATCAACACCTTGGTTTTGTGTACCAGTTTCACCATCTTTTATCTGAGTTTAGTGCCCTTGAAAATGTCGCCATGCCATTGTTAATTGCTGGTATGAACATTCAACAGGCACAGAAAAAAGCGGCTGATATGCTAGCACGAGTGGGACTTGAAGATCGTATTAAGCATCGTCCATCAGAGCTTTCGGGTGGAGAACGTCAACGTGTTGCCATTGCACGTGCGTTAATTAACGAACCCAAATTAGTATTGGCTGATGAACCAACCGGTAATTTAGATGCCCGCAGTGGTGAGAATATTTACCAGTTAATAAAAACATTAAATAATGAATTCGGCACCGCTTTTGTGGTGGTGACTCATGATCAACATTTAGCCAATAAACTTGATAGGCAGCTGTTGATGGTGAGCGGTATTTTACAGGAACAACAATAATGTTTCGTCCATTATCGCTGTTTATCGGCTTGCGTTATAGCCGTGCAAAGCGCAAAAATAAATTTGTGTCATTTATCTCCATCGCGTCGATTTTGGGTATCTCGTTGGGTGTGATGGTATTGATTGTTGGCCTTTCTGCCATGAATGGCTTTGAAGAAGCATTACGTGATCAATTACTTTCTGTTATTCCTCATGCTGAAGTTGAAGTGGTTAATGGTAGCTTTTTTGATATAGATTCAAGTATGCGAACGATTGCTAAAAATCCGCATGTCCTCGGGATAAGCCCCTATATTAGCTTGAATGCGTTATTACAAAAAGATACAAAAATGAAGGCGCTTACAATACGTGCCATTGAGCCAAAAACGGAAGATCAAGTCACGTCTATTGGGCAATATATCCAGCAGGGAAATTGGGATCTTTTAAAAGCGGGCAATAGGCAAATTATTCTCGGGAGGAATGTGGCCGATAACTTAGGTTTAAGCGTCGGCCAGTCATTAAAATTGTTGCTTCCTCAACCCAGTATTAACCATAAACTAAAACCACCCAAAGTGATATTACTGACGCTAGCAGGCATTTTTGAGATGGGCGGACAAATTGATAGTACCTTGGGTTTTATGCATATTGATGATGCGAAACAGATATTAAATCTTGCCACGGCCAATGTGATTGCTTTTAAGGTCGATAATATTTTAGAGGCGCAAAGCATTGCTCATAAAGTGGGGTATAGCTTATCTGAATATTTGTATATTAAAAGCTGGATCACCAGTCAAGGTTATCTCTACCAAGATATTCAAATGGTGAAGTCCTTAATGTATGTCATTTTATTACTGGTTGTTGCCGTTGCTTGTTTTAACATCGTTTCAACGTTGGTGATGGCGGTAAATGAGAAGCGTGGTGATATTGCCATTTTAAAAACCATGGGAGCCTCAAACTGGAGTTTACGCTTTATTTTTATTGTCCAGGGCGCTTTTAATGGTTTTATTGGTAGTTTGATTGGTGCTTTTTCGGGCTGTTATCTCGCGCTTAATTTAACCGAACTGATAAAATATTTTGAAAGTATCATTGGCCATAAAGTGCTATCAGGGGATATTTACTTCATTGATTTTCTGCCATCACAACTTGATTATCAGCAGGTGGTGGTTATCACTGTGTTGGCCTTTGTGATGAGTGTCTTTGCTACTTTATATCCTGCATGGCAGGCAAGTAAAACAGATCCCGCACAGGAGTTAGGTTATTCGCACTGA
>JBAHZV010000136.1:0-12284 GCA_037132845.1 Psychromonas sp. | reverse complement strand
AAGGAATTAATTAAGTGATCAAGTCTTACGCAGGAAAAATTATCACTAACAAGGCGTGAGTTGCAGGAGATAGTTATTCTCACTTCAAGACTCACAACGTAGGTAGGGTTAATTTTAACAACTAAGGCTGATCACCTTTTTAGTTTTTTTGGTATTATAAAGCAACAACTTAACACTGGCCGTTATGGTTCAGCAAGTGAAATTGTTCAAACAAGATTAAACAATAGAAATCCAGCCAACCCCCACATCATCAATCCAATTAAGGTATCAAGAATACGTTGGGCTCTTGCACTGCTTAGCACAGTGGCAAATTTAGCACCTAATAACGCGAGACTAAAAAACCAAGTAAAAGATGCCGTGATACCTCCTAATACAAAATAGGGGCGCTCTTGTATAGACAAATTAGCGGCAAAACCACCGAGTATAACAAGGGTATCGATATACACATGAGGATTCAAAAAGGTAAAAGCACAGCAAGCTAATAGCACCATTTTAAAACTGCGTTGCTTATTATCAGCTATCATTCCACCCATACCTTTAACGGCACGTAACAAACATTGCCCGCCAAAAACAATCATAAACAAGGCACCAAATAAAGTGATACTGATAAGTAACCAAGGATAAGAGGCAAAGAGCGTCGCTCCTCCCCACACTCCAATACACATAAAAAACACATCAGAAAAACCACAAAAAGTAGCGACAAAAATATGATGCTGTTTACGTATACCTTGATTTAATACAAATGCATTCTGTAGTCCAATAGGAATGATCAAAGTCGCCATTAGCATTAACCCAGTAAAATAAGTAACCAGCATAAAGCCCCCTTAAGTCGAAAAACTAGACTATAACGGGCAACTACTGTTAAATATAGCTAATAATATTAATGATTCATTAGATTTACTTATACAGAGAGAATGAAAAGGCAAAAGGAAAATAAGCATGCAAGATTACAAGTTATTAAGCGCGTTAGACGCGGTATTAAAAGAGCAGAGTTTTGATAAAGCAGCAAAACGTTTATACATTACTCAATCTGCAATATCACAGCGTATTAAACTACTGGAAACAGAATATGGGCAACCTTTATTAATTCGTAGCCAACCCATTCAAGCGACTCTATTAGGGCAAAAATTGTTAGGTCATTATCAGCGGGTTTTACAATTAGAGTCTGAATTAGATAAACAGTTAGACAAAAAAAAACAATGGCAACCACTGCCTATTGCCATTAATGCGGATACACTCGCCACGTGGTTTGTAGATGCGCTATCGCCCTTATTACAGCAACAACAAATAGAGTTAAATCTTTACGTAGAAGATGAGTCGCGCACCTGGGAACGCCTCTCAAGTGGTGAAGTATTGGCTTGCATCACCAGTAAAGAGAAGCCGATGAGTGGCGGAAAAAGCCATTTTTTGGGATATATGGAATACTTTTGTGTTGCAACGCCCTCTTTTATAAAACGTTATTTTAGCCAAGGAATTAATGCACAGAGTTTACAATATGCACCAGCAATGACCTTTGACCAGCATGATGGTATGCACATACAGTTTTTAGATAGGTATTTTTCATTACAACAAGGGCAGTACCCTTGTCATACCGTGCGCTCATCTCAGGCCTTTGTTGATATTACCCTTGCCAATGGTGCCTATAGCCTGAACTCACGGTTGCATATAGCACAATATTTACAAAATAAAACGCTAATAAATATATTACCGGAATGTATTCATTATGTCCCTCTCTATTGGCATTGCTGGCAACTATCAGGCACATTGATACATGAATTAACCACCCATATTCGTCAACATTGCCAAAAAGTGTTAGTACAACAAAAGTGAATAATAAATAATCAAAAACATGAGGACTGTAGAATTTTTGATGTTTTTTTTATAATTGTTTTCATGCTATTTTGTCGCGCTAACTTTTTTAAAATAAAGTTTGCATATTAAAACAAACATAGCAGACCTCACCTTAAAAGAGAGTGACTACCAACCTCTTTTTTTATACTGATTTTATCCACAAAATTATCCACTTTTAGTGCAAAAACTTTTACTTGAAAAAATGCAAAAAAACGTTATCTTGTGTCTCCTTATTAAAGGTAACACTATATATTGTGTTTTAATGAGATAGACCATATAATTTACACCCTGTTCAACATCTCATTGGGCAGTTATAATTCACCTATTTTTAGGTAATCGGAAGGTAACCATAATGAACAAAAACCTATTTGTGACGAAACGTAATGGCACAAGAGAAAGCATCGATCTTGAAAAAATTCACCGTGTCATCACATGGGCGGCTGAAGGTCTAAATAACGTTTCAGTTTCACAGGTAGAGTTAAATTCTCACATTCAATTTTATGATGGTATCCGCACCGAAGATATTCATGAGACAATTATCAAAGCAGCCGCCGACCTTATCTCAGAAGAATCGCCTGACTACCAATATTTAGCGGCCCATTTAGCGGTTTTCCACCTACGTAAAAAAGCTTATCAACGCTTCACGCCACCGAGCATATTTGAGCACGTCAGTAAAATGGTCTCTAAAGGTAAGTATGATCCCCACCTGTTAGAAGATTATAGTAAGCAAGAGTTTGAAGAAATGGAGAAATTCATTGACCATAATCGTGATCTCAACTTCTCATACGGTGCGGTAAAACAGCTTGAGGGTAAATACCTGATTCAAAACCGCGTGACCGGTGAAATTTATGAAAGTGCACAGTTTTTATACCTGCTCGTTGCCGCCTGTCTTTTCTCAGATTATAAAAAATCAGTGCGTCTGGATTACGTTAAACGATTTTATGATGCAACATCGCAGTTTAAAATTTCACTACCAACACCAATTATGTCTGGTGTACGTACACCAACGCGCCAATTTAGCTCATGTGTCTTGATTGAAGCGGGTGATAGCCTCGATTCTATCAATGCAACCGCAAGTTCAATTGTTAAATACGTATCACAACGTGCAGGCATTGGTATCAATGCAGGTCGTATTCGCGCAATGGGCAGTGCGATTCGTAATGGAGAAGCGTTTCACACCGGCTGTATTCCTTTTTACAAATATTTCCAAACTGCCGTTAAATCATGTTCACAAGGTGGTGTACGTGGTGGCGCAGCAACAGTTTTTTACCCTATTTGGCATTTAGAAGTAGAGTCTTTACTGGTCCTTAAAAATAACCGTGGTATTGATTCGAACCGTGTTCGTCACTTAGATTACGGCGTACAACTAAGTCGCCTATTTTACCAGCGTCTTATCGACAAAAAATCGATTACTTTGTTTAGTCCCTCCGATGTACCTGGCTTATACGATGCTTTCTTTGAAGATCAAGATGAATTTGAACGTTTATACCATCTTTATGAGGGTGATGAATCAATACGTCAAGCCACTATTTCTGCGGTGGAACTGTTTTCAATACTGATGCAAGAGCGCGCTAGTACTGGTCGTATCTACATTCAAAACGTTGATCATTGTAATACTCACAGTCCATTTGATAGTAAAGTTGCACCGATTCGCCAAAGTAACCTGTGCCTTGAAATCGCGCTACCCACTAAACCATTAAACCATATTATGGATGAAGAAGGCGAAATAGCACTGTGTACACTTTCAGCACTTAATTTAGGTGCCATTGAGTCGTTAGATGATCTCGAGGAGCTTTCTGAGCTTGCCGTACGTGCACTTGATAACTTATTAGATTACCAAGATTATCCCATTATTGCAGCAGAAAAAAGTTCCATGGCACGCCGTACATTAGGCATAGGTGTGATTAACTATGCTTATTACTTAGCTAAAAATGGTGTAAAATACTCCGATGGCAGTGCCAATAACTTAACCCATCGAACTTTTGAAGCGATTCAATATTACCTATTAAAAGCCTCTAACAAATTAGCCATTGAGCGCGGTGCATGTCCTAAATTTAATGAAACACGTTATTCTCAAGGTATTTTGCCCCTTGATAACTATAAAAAATCATTGGATGACATCCATGACGAACCTTTACACCTTGATTGGGAAACACTGCGTACTGATATCGTCAAGCATGGCTTACGTAACTCAACACTTTCAGCTTTAATGCCATCGGAGACCTCGAGTCAAATCTCAAATGCAACCAATGGTATTGAACCTCCACGTGGTTTTATCAGTATAAAAGCCAGTAAAGATGGTATTTTAAAACAAGTCGTTCCTGAATTTGAAAAATATAAAAACAATTACGAACTATTATGGGATATCCCAAATAACCAAGGTTATCTGGAGCTTGTTGGGTTGATGCAAAAGTTTGTTGACCAAGCGATATCAGCCAATACCAACTATGATCCTAAACGTTTCGACGATGGTAAAGTACCCATGACTAATTTGCTAAAAGACTTACTCATCGCGTATAAAATGGGTGTGAAAACATTGTATTACCATAATACCCGTGATGGTGCCGATGATACCAATGTGATCGAAGATGATAGTTGCGCTGATGGCGCGTGTAAAATATAAAAAATAACAGCTAATTTTAAACAATAATAAATATCGGAGCATAATATGGCTTATACCACTTTTTCAAAAATTGCCAATGACGCAATGAAAGAGCCCATGTTTTTTGGTAATCCAGTTAACGTGGCACGTTATGATCAACAAAAATTTGAAGTGTTTGAGAAGTTAATTGAAAAGCAGCTTAGTTTTTTCTGGCGCCCAGAAGAGATAGATGTCAGCCGAGATCGTATCGACTTTATGAACCTGCCCGACCATGAGCAGCATATTTTTATCTCAAACCTGAAATACCAGACCTTACTAGACTCAATCCAAGGACGCAGTCCAAATGTCGCACTGTTGCCGATTGTCTCGTTACCTGAGCTTGAAACCTGGATTGAAACATGGGCATTTTCAGAAACTATCCATAGCCGTAGCTACACACATATTCTACGCAACTTATTTACTGATCCCAGTGAAGTGTTTGAAGATATTGTAACGAATGAAGAGATTCAGAAGCGTGCCAGCGATATTGCAGGATATTACGATACCTTGATCCACGCAGTACAATATATGCAGTTACACGGTTTAGAAGATCAAGAGAGCATTGCTTATATTAATCTTCAGGATAATAAAGAAACTTTATCACTGCATAGTATCAAAAAGAAACTATACCTGTGTATCTGTTCAATCAATGCACTAGAAGCGATTCGATTTTACGTTTCATTTGCCTGTTCATTTGCTTTTGCAGAGCGCGATCTTTTAGAGGGTAATGCAAAAATTATTAAATTAATTGCACGTGACGAAGCATTACATTTAAACTCAACACAGCAAATTCTGAACCTTTGGGCCGATGGTAAAGATGATCCAGAAATGGCTGAAATTGCCATTGAATGTTTTTCAGAAGGACGTGAAATATTTTTAGAAGCGGCGAAGCAAGAAAAGGAATGGGCACAGTACCTCTTTAAAGATGGTTCGATGATCGGTCTTAACGAAGAGATCCTCTGTCAATATGTTGAGTACATCAGCAATCAACGTATGATTGCGATTGGTTACGAAGCCCCCTTTGATAGAAAAACCAATCCAATCCCATGGATTAACCACTGGTTAGTGAGCGATAACGTGCAGGTTGCACCACAAGAAGCTGAAATTAGTTCTTATCTCGTTGGGCAAATTAACAGTAAAGTAGATAGCGAGGATTTAAGCTCATTTGAGCTGTAAAGCAATCTCATACTACTTAAACCTCTCGCTCAAACACAAGAGCCTGACGTAACATGAGGTGATTTTTATTCACCTTTCGAGATGGCAACACAGGGCTAGTTTTTCAGCGAACGCCCTGTGGTAAATGAAAAGATTCATCTCTGACTGAATTTTATCTCTGCAATGATGACAGGAATATATGTCCAAAACACTGACGGTTAATAACGTCACTTATCCATTAGATACTCAAAAAACATTGCTTGAGAACTTAGAATCACAAGCAATAAAAATAGAATTTCACTGCCGTGATGGTCATTGTGGCGCATGCCGTTGCACACTCATTTCTGGCACGGTTCATTATGTAAACGACCCGATGGCTTATATACGGGGCAAGGATATTCTTACCTGTTGCAGTAAATCCCAAGAAAATATAAAAATATCCATTTATTGAATACCTAAAATTTTACTTTGATGCAATTAAAAATCAAACATCGCTATAAAAATAAACTCAGTGATACTGAATGTCCTGATGAAAACTAAAATAACTAAATTAACAATAAAGAAGTGCTCGCCATATCAAGAAGGGCTAGCCATATAATGATTAATGTGTTTATCTTAGTCTACCAATAGCGGATAACTCTCGCTAATTCATTGGAAGGTAATTATCTGAATGGTAACGATTATAGAAACTGAATTTGAGAAACTGAATTTAAATTTAAAATACACTATCGATTATATTTAACACAGACTAGCAAACGTTGAGTGAGTTCCGAATCCTCGCTTATTTACCTTGATAATCACCAAAGACTAACAGAGGGTGTTATATACAAGATATTCAATATTTTCAGAAAAACACCTATTTAACCCTATTTAAGTTATTTATAAAAAGTTGAAATAATGGATCCTACTTTACTTTTTTTTATCGGCACCGCATTTGCTTTTGGCATGCTCATTAATGTTACCGGTTTACCACCAATGGTCGGGTTTTTACTGGCAGGTTTTGCACTTAATTACGCTGGATTTGAAGTCACAGATGAATTAACCACCCTCGCCGACTTAGGTGTCACCATTCTACTTTTTTCAATCGGTTTAAAACTCGATATACGTACCCTATTCAAAGCGGAAGTATGGGCCGGTGCCAGCATTCACATTTTTGCCAGCGTCCTCTTCTATGGCGCGCTGTTATCCCTGTTGAAATATGCGGGTCTCCATTTTTTCTTCGACTTAGAAGTAACATCAATATTGCTGATTGCCTTTGCACTTAGTTTTTCCAGTACTGTTTTTGCGGTAAAAATACTTGAAGAAAAAAGTGAAACAAATTCTTTGTATGGGCGCATCGCCATCGGCATTTTAATCATGCAAGATATTTTTGCGGTGTTATTTTTAACCGTGTCGGTCAGCAATACCCCCTCGCTATGGGCGTTAGCCTTATTTGCATTGCCCTTTATTCGCCCGCTCCTGTTTAAATTATTAGACCGAGCGGGTCACGGTGAATTATTGGTTTTATATGGTATTTTCTTAGCCCTGGTGGTGGGCGCGGGTTTATTTAAATCAGTGGGCATGAAAGCTGATTTAGGTGCATTGATTGCAGGCATGCTGATAGCGGGACACCCGAGCGCTAAAGATATGGCTAAATCTCTGTTTAATATGAAAGAGTTGTTTCTTGTCTGCTTCTTTTTAAGTATTGGCTTAACAGGATTGCCTCAGATTGACCATTTTATCGTGGCGAGCATACTTTCCGTTTTATTGTTAGGCAAAATAGCACTGTATTTTTTTACACTAACCAAGTTTCAACTGCGCTCACGAACATCTCTCTTTGCCGCCTTTTCCTTGGCAAATTACAGTGAGTTTGGTTTAATTATTGCGGTTATTGCAACCGATAAAGGCTGGTTATCACAGGATTGGCTCACCATCACAGCAATCGCCGTTTCGTTAAGCTTTATCATTGCCTCTTTATTTAATAAATATGCTGATGCCATATATACTCGTTTCAGTCCCGCACTAAAACGCTTTCAATCGATACATTTACATAAAGATGATCGACCCGTACGTGTTGGTGATGCACAAATCCTAGTAATGGGAATGGGCCGTATTGGCGTCGGAGCATATGATGCCTTAAAGATAAATTTTGGTGATCGGGTGATGGGCATCGATTATGATCATCAAACAACTCTTAAACATCGTGCACAGGGGCGTCGTGTTATCACGGGTGACGCGCTAGATTCTGACTTTTGGAATAAATTACAATTAACCGATAACATTAAGCTTATCTTATTGGCAATGCCTGATCATAACGGTAATCGTTATGCAGCCGAGCAACTCTGTAAAATTGATAGTGGCAATTTCAAAGTAGCCGCACTCGCACACTATAAAAGTGATGAAGTAGAACTCAATGAGCTGGGTGTTCATCCTGTTTATAATATGTATGAAGAAGCAGGATTTGGTTTTGCACAGCATGTTTGGACGGAATTACAGCCAAATATTGTGGATAATCGCTCAGATCAAGAATTATAGAAGGTTATAAAAAAATATTATCATAAAAAAAACACATAATTACCTTATTAGCGACAAACTGTACTTAATAAGACCTATTTAGTGTGACTTTTCACTTAGATTCTGTAAAAATCTCTTAACTATTTAAATAAACTCACTTTTAGCATTTGTTCATTGAGCAGATACAAAACGATAAAAATATAAAGGTAACAATATGTGTTCAATTTTTGGTGTGTTCGACATTAAAAGCGATCCAACGGTTTTACGTAAGCAAGCGATCGAAATGTCAAAATTATTACGTCACCGTGGTCCAGACTGGTCTGGTATTTACGCAAGTGATAAAGCGATTCTGGTACACGAACGACTCTCTATCGTTGATGTCAATACAGGTGCACAACCTTTATATAATCAAGATAATACACATATCCTTGCGGTAAATGGTGAAATATACAACCATCAAGATTTAGAAAAAACATTAACTTGTGGTTATCAGTTCAAAACTAAATCTGATTGTGAAATTATTCTTGGTTTGTATGAAGAAAAAGGCAATCAATTTTTAGATGATCTAAATGGTATTTTTGCATTTTGTTTATATGATGCCAATAAAGACAAATACCTTATTGGCCGAGATCACATGGGTATTATTCCACTGTACATGGGTTGGGATGAACACGGTAATTTCTACGTAGCATCTGAAATGAAAGCACTGACCCCTATTTGTGTAAAAGTAGAAGAATTTCCACCCGGTCACTACTTAGACAGTGAAGTGGGTGAGTTAACCAAATATTACGTACGTGATTGGATGGAATTTGATGCAGTTAAAGATAATGGCGGTAGTGCAGCTGAAATTGGTCAAGCATTAGAAGAGTCTGTTAAACGCCAATTAATGTGTGACGTTCCTTACGGTGTTCTCTTATCTGGTGGTCTTGATTCATCGGTTATCTCTGCAATCACACAAAAATTTGCCAAACAGCGTATTGAAGACAATGGTGAGTCTGGCGCTTGGTGGCCACAACTACACTCTTTTTCAGTTGGTCTAGAAGGCTCTCCAGATTTAATGGCAGCACAAAAAGTGGCTGATGAATTAGGCACAGTGCATCATCCCATTATCTTTACGGAACAAAATGGCATTGATGCACTTAAAGAAGTTATCTACCATTTAGAAACTTACGATGTGACCACTATTCGCGCATCAACACCGATGTATTTAATGGCACGTAAAATAAAAGCAATGGGGATTAAAATGGTGCTTTCAGGTGAAGGTGCTGATGAAATATTTGGTGGTTATTTATACTTCCATAAAGCCCCTAATGCACAAGAATTCCATGAAGAGTTAAACCGTAAACTAAGCAAGTTGCACATGTTTGATTGTTTACGCGCTAATAAATCGATGTCTGCTTGGGGTGTAGAAGCACGTGTGCCTTTCCTAGACAAAGAGTTCTTAGATGTTGCAATGCGTACTAACCCTGATCTTAAAATGATTAAAGACGGTCGTATCGAAAAAAATATTTTACGTGAAGCCTTTGAAGGTCAATTGCTAAGTGAAGTATTATGGCGTCAAAAAGAGCAATTCTCTGATGGTGTTGGTTACAGTTGGATTGATACATTAAAAGAATTTATCAATACACAAGTAACCGATCTACAACTGGAAAGTGCGGAATTTAAGTATCCAATTAATACGCCAGATAGCAAAGAAGCTTATTTCTACCGCAGTATCTTTGCCGAGCACTTTCCATTAGACAGTGCTGCACAGTGTGTGCCGTTCGGAAAATCAGTGGCATGTTCAACCGTTGAAGCATTAGCTTGGGATGAAAGCTTTCAAAATAATGCAGATCCTTCTGGTCGCGCTTCTGGTATCCATAATGATGCCTACGCACAAAAATAAGCGCTAATGATGCCAGACATTAAAAAGCGCTCAATGAGCGCTTTTTTTATATTTTAAAGTTAACAATCAAATGAATCATTTAATGAAGCAAGCTTGCCCTTGTAAAAGTGGCCAATGTTATGAAAAATGTTGTGCTGTTTTTCACCAACTACAACAAAAGCCACAGAGCTGTGAGCAGTTAATGCGTTCACGTTACAGCGCATTTATTTTGCAAAATGGCGAATATCTTTTTGCAACCTACCATGCTGACTTTCGTGGTGATTTAACCATTAAACAACTATCAGAAAAAAGTTTGCCATGGACTCATTTACAAATAATAGACACAAAAAGTTTCGCTGAAACTGGCTTTGTAGAGTTTAAAGCTTTTTACATGCATGATGGTCAACTCACGTTTCATCATGAACGCTCCAACTTTGTAAAGCACAATGAGCAATGGCTTTACTGTGATGGAATTTTTTATCCTGAAGATAAATCAGGTAGTATACAGAAAAACATCGCACGCAATGACCCCTGCCCTTGTGGCAGTGCTAAAAAATTCAAAAAATGTTGCGCTAAAAATTAATAGTTGAGATAAAAATGGAAAAGAAAGTATTATTAACGGATTGCCCAGATAGCAAAGGCCTGATTGCACAAATTACCAATATTTGTCAAAAATACCAATTAAATATCGTCAAAAACAATGAATTTGTTGATCATCAACATGCGCGTTTTTTTATGCGCACAGAAATTGAAGGTTATTTTAATGATCAAACATTGCTTGCGGATCTTGACTTTAATTTACCTAAAGGCTCATCTCGAGCACTCATTTCTGCACAAAAAAAACGCATCGTTATTCTGGTCACTAAAGAAGCACACTGCTTGGGTGATATATTAATGAAAAGCACCTACGGTGGCATTGATGTTGAAATTGCAGCGGTTATTGGTAATTACAATAACCTTGAAGAGTTAGTCAGTAAATTCAACATACCCTACCATACGATTAGCCATGATGGCTTATCTCGTGAAGAACATGAGAATAAAATATTAGAAGTGATTGCATCTTATACACCAAATTATGTGATTTTAGCAAAATATATGCGTATTTTATCGCCCAAATTTGTTGCTGCCTATGCCAATAAACTGATCAATATCCATCATTCATTTTTACCTGCGTTTATTGGTGCAAAACCATATCAACAAGCATTTGATCGGGGTGTTAAAATCATCGGCGCAACAGCGCATTTTGTCAATAACGATCTTGATGAAGGACCCATTATCACCCAAGATATCGCCCATATTGACCACGCATATAGTGCCACTGATTTAGCAAAAGTAGGTCGCGATGTAGAGCGTTCAGTATTAAGCCGCGCACTAAGGCAAGTACTTGATGATAAAGTATTTGTATATGCTAACCGTACGGTCGTTTTTGAATAACATTCAATTATTTTAACCCTCAAATAAAAGCCCACAAATAATAACATTAGTGGGCTTTTATGAGGATGAATAATAGCGAAGTATCACAAGTGACTTTTTACATGTAAGTCACTTTAAGTGGTTTGTCATCGAAGTTTAACGCTTGATAATTTTCCATTAACTGATGATCAATACCATTAGCAGTAAGTTCACTCTGCTCTTCATCACTTTGAGTGTTCTTTAAACGTGTCTGTGATAGAAAAGATAAATTATCAACAACATCACTATCAAAATGAGGTGCATGATAACGTGACAAAATGGCTTCATTATTTAATAGTGACTGTAAACGCACAGCAACAAGATTTTTTTTATGCACAGAAATACTTATTTTTTCAGCCTGCGCTAGCGACATCCCTTGGTTAACTAAAGGCTGGGTTTCTGCTAATGAAAAGTATTGACGTAATTCAACGGGTGTAAGCGAATATTGCGTGGCCTTGGGCAATTCAAACTGTGAGAAATCACACACATCAGCCGATAACAAACTAAGCAACAAATTAAATTTTTCACGTGTTCCATTGCTGACAGCAACATTGAGTTGTGTGCCGAGTTGCCACTCATTTATTAACAGTCCTGCTTCTATTTGTTTGTTATTCATTCAAAATTCATCAATTGCTTCAGACAATAAAAGTTATCGGCAGCAAACTGATTTTATTTACCGTTTTTTTGCTTTTTTATTTTAACAACGCACATCTATCTGATATTATGCATTTCGAAATGACGGAGGGGTTCCCGAGTGGCCAAAGGGAGCAGATTGTAAATCTGCCGCGTAAGCTTCGGTGGTTCGAATCCACCCCCCTCCACCATTCA
>JBAHZV010000103.1:0-11862 GCA_037132845.1 Psychromonas sp. | reverse complement strand
GATAACAGCGCACTGTATATATCAGAAAATGTTGATTTACCTTCATTCATTAATTTTAAGTTTTGCAAGTAAGCGACTTCCAAAATATTACTATTATCACCATTGCCTGTTTCATTATAATTAAGTGTAAAGGTATCCCCTGCTTGCGCTTTTCCAGCGCGCATTTCAACCTCTACTCCCGCAACATTAAAGGTTACTTTTCCAGTAAAAGGATCAGGCTTAAGCCTCAAACCAGCAAGGCGACTGCCCACTACTTTCTCAGGTTGATAAGTATTAGCAGAGCCAACGGGTAAAGTCACAATAGTGCCTTTTTCATCGGCAATATTGTAGGTTATTTCCCCAGAGCGATTATCGACTGCCGTGATAACTATCTGTAGAGGGCTATCAGCATCCATATAGAGAGGATCTAAAAAATCATTAATTGCCGTGGTGCGCAAGATTGCATTACCACTATTATGACTGCCAGCAAGCGCTTTTATTTCCGCCCCAGCGGCCGCTACTTTTTTTGAATCATCGACAACTAAACTTGCTTCTTGAGCAGCCAAACGTGTTGGACGCAATGTGAAGGATTTGCCCACTTGAGGTGGGTTATTCGGATCAAGTGAATCAATGCCAATGCTAATACCACTATTGGGTATGTGTACACGTTTAGAAGTTGACAGATCATCAATAGCGATAACTTGGGATTTTCCAGTGCGCGTATTGGTTGCAGTAAAAGAGATTGTTTCAGGAGGACCCAATTGATAAGCATCAACCACCAGCTTATACTCATCCGCCGTTAGTTTATTTATATTATCAATACGCACACTCAGCTCAATATTACCAAGCCCATCATTATGCGCCAGTGCGCGGTTGCGCATACTGGTTGAGCTGTTAACATCATTGAAAAGATAGTTACCCAACTCTCCTTCAAGGGTCATGCCCTCTCTTTGTTGCTCATTGATGGAATGTGTTAACCCTATAATGTTCTGACCAAGTTGATTTAAAGCACTTTCCACATCGTTATCACGTGTATGAAATAGCCCTGCGAGAGATCCGCCTAAACGACGACCATCTAACATACTTTTATTACCATCAATCGTTAATGCCAGCTCTTTTCGTGAGGGATCTGGTTGACCATTAAGAGCAATCAGCTTAAGTGAAGAAACGCCCATGACTAATGACTGTCCGCTACCAATATAAACATTAACCATGTCGCTTTCGGTATCAACAACGGAAACGTCAACATATTGACTTAACTCCTGAATTGTTTGATCACGTTCATCCAGCAAGCTATTCGCATTACTGTCTACTCCATCATCGCTTAATACGGCCGCAATTTTAACATTAAGCGAGGCAATATTTTCAGCGAGAGTCGTTATAACCTTTGCGGTATTAGTGATATCGTGATTAATATTTGTGTATTGCGTTTCTAAACCATCATAAACTAGATTATATTGCGAAATCACATTTTTAGCATTCTCAAGAAAGACTTTACGTGCTTCTAGCGCATTAGGGTTATCTGCAACATCATTGAGTGAATTAAACATCTTTAAAACCGGTTTGGCGACGGAAGTACCTTCACTAGAAAGTAAGGTATCTAATTGACTTGTTTGCTGATAAACCTCTTTTGCATAACCATATTGTGAGGTATTAGCGAGGTTTTCAGTATATGCAAATTGATCGTAAGCGCGTTCCACCCCAACAATAATAGATCCATTGCCAATAAAGTAACTACCATATTGCCCCGTTTTTGCAGCTTCTACTTCAACACTTTGACGTGAATAGCCTTCTGTATTGATGTTGGCAATGTTATTACTCGTCGTGGCAAGATTTGCTTGAGACGAATGGATGCCCGAGAGTCCAATGTTAAATAGATCAGCCATTAGGTTTTCCTCCTTCTACTGCAGCTTTGAACGACTCATGATTCATTATTTGTTTAATTTTATCGGCATACTGAGGATCAGTTGCGTATCCTGCTTTCTGCAATTCTTCAACATAACGATCCGCATCAGTACCCTGCTCTAAGGCCTCTTGGTAACGCTGATTAGTAGTAATAAAATGACCGTAATCATCAAAGCTTTGTGCAAAATTTTGGTAGGATCTAAAATCTGAGCGCCGTTTAATACCGATACCATTCTCCACTTCAAGACTATCCTTAGTGACTCTATCGCCCTGCCAGCTGTTATGCGCTTTAATATTAAAAAGATTAAAACTACTTTGATTATCTCGGCTATTAATAATTTTCTTACCCCAGCCGGTTTCCAATGCTGATTGAGCAATTAATGCAGAAGCTGAAATGCCCAGTGTTTTTGCCACTTTTTTGGCGTAAGGCATCAATGTTTCAATGAATGACTTTTGATCCGTAAACGGTTTGTTTTTATTTTCAACGGGCTGTGTAGCGATAATCAATGGTTTGCTTTCATTTTCAAGCGTTTTATTGGCAAGAGTTAATGATGCTGGTATTCTGTCTGGTTTATTAAAATCAACGCTAGCAGGTGTTTTATGCAGAGCCATCATTTTAGCTTGATCACTATTTGGCATCTGCATTTGATCTTCCGGCACAGGTTGCGGTGTGATCATCGAAGCGGGATCAAGTTGTCGAACTAATGCATCCGCAAGGCCCAGAGCACCATGAGTACTAATATCAAGAGCGAGTTGCTTATCCTGCATATCAGTATAAAATTTAGTGTTTTTATTATTGAAAGGGCTATCTGTTTCAAAAGCTTCATTTGCTTGGCGCATAGATTTTATCAACATAGTGGCAAACATCGCCTCAAATTGATTTGCAACTTCTCGAATTGATTCTTTGCTATTACTTTGTGCTTTTTGACGCAATTGATCTAAGCCTTGCAAATCAAAGTAATTGCTAGATTGTGTTACCACTGAATTTGCCATCATATACCCCGTTTACTTCCTGTTCATTCACTCTTTAACTCTTAACCCTTTAACTAAAGCAATAATAATGCCACTATTTTTTTATGAAGGCAGAGCAGACGATATAATAAATAGTGGCAAGACATAAATGGAGATAACATTAGCGATATTGCTACCTAATAGATAAATTTAGCTATAAAAAAGCCCCGTTCTATCCTATAGAATAGGGCTCTTGCTTTAATTTTAAACTTCAAATTTTTATTTTTTGATTTCTAGCATTTCATGGGCATTTAATGGGCATTAAATAATAATTAATTCACCCTGTAATGCACCTGCTTGATTAAGCGCTTCAAGTATCGCCATTAAATCGCCAGGTGCTAAACCAACTTCATTAACTGCACGTACTAATTCATTCAAACTAATACCCGTTTCAAATTTGAACATACGACTATTTTCCTGAGTAATATTAATCGTACTATTATCAACCGTCTCTGTCTTACCCGCCGCGAAGGCATTGGGCTGTGAAACCTCTTGATTTTCACTCACCGTGACAGTGATACCACCGTGGGTAATTGCTGTTGGTAATAACTTAACATCTTGCCCAATAACAATGGTACCAGTGCGTGAATTGACAATAATTTTGGCATTACCACGGGCCGGTTCAAAAGTAAGATTTTCCAATGTTGATAAATAGGATACTCGCTGAGAAATATCACGCGGTGCTAACACTCTAATCGATGTTGCATCTAATAATGTTGCCGTATTAGCGCCCACTAAATTATTGATGGTATCGGCTAAACGTTTAGCCGTTGTAAAATCAGACTGGTGTAAATTGAAAACAATACTATCACCCTGCGCAAAAGGAGAAGCAATTTCACGTTCAATAATTGCCCCATTTGAAATTCGTCCAACCGTTGGAGTATTAATGACTACTTTTGAACCATCGGCACCTTCTGCGCCTAAACCTCCGACCACTAAACTACCCTGTGCGAGTGCATAAACGTTACCATCAACCCCTTTAAGAAAGGTTTGTAGTAACTCCCCACCACGTAAACTTTTTGCCTCGCCAATGGCAGAAACTGTAATGTCAATTTTCTGACCACGTTTAGCAAACGCTTTTAACTCGGCAGTGATCGCAACGGGTGCAACGTTTCTAATTTTTAAGGATTCACCGGCGGGGACATTAATACCAAAATTACGTAACATAGTTGCAAAAGCTTGCTCTGTAAATTTACTGCTTCTTTCACCCGTCCCCGGTAAACCAACCACCAAACCATAACCGACTAATTGGTTACTACGCACACCTTGCACACTGGCAATATCTTTAATTCGTGCACTAAACACACTGCTAGAAAAACTAACAATTAACAGACTAATGAGTATTTTTTTAAATGAATACATGTAAACCCCTTATACAGAAACCAATGAAAAAAACGCATCATGGTTGCCCTATCATAATTATAATTGTTGACCCACATAAGAAAGCATTTCATCTACCGCCGAGATGACTTTTGAGTTCATCTCATAAACACGTTGACTTTCAATAAGATTTACCAACTCTTCCGTTACATTAACGTTAGAGGTTTCAAGCATGCCTTGACGTATAAACCCTAAACCATCCGCACCAGGAACACCTTGAATGGCACCACCACTTGCGCCAGTTTCTGAATATAGATTTTCACCCATAGGTTCCAAACCCGATGGATTAATAAAATTGTTAATATTAAGCTGACCAACAACTTGATTTTCCGCTTGACCATTAAATCGAACCGACACTTCGCCTTCTGACCCAACGGTAATTGATTGTGCATTATCGGGTATTTGAATTTGTGGTAATAACGGATAACCAGAACCCGGGGAAACGATAATTCCCTCTTCATTTAATTGAAATTGACCATTACGCGTATATGCAGAACTGCCATCAGGCATCTCTATTTCAAAAAAACCACTGCCATCGACCATCATATCCAGTGAGTTATTGGTGGTCAGCGCATTACCTTGGGAAAAGTTTTTCTGAACAGCAACCACTTTTGCACCCGCACCCAACATTAAACCCGATGGGAGCTTGGTATTTTGTGTCGCATTAGCGCCAGGCTGGTTAATATTTTGATACAGTAAATCTTCAAAGATAGCGCGACTCTTTTTAAATCCGACCGTGCTTGCATTGGCGAGATTATTAGAAATAGTGGCGACATTAGTTTGCTGGGCATCTAACCCTGTTTTACTTATCCATAGAGCGGGGTGCATAAATTTCTCCTTCGTTTATTGAAATAACAGCAATGTTTTTACACAACAGTTAATAAAGACTCTGAACTTTTATCTATCTCTTCTGCATGTTTCATCATTTTTATCTGCATTTCAAAATGTCTTTGCAAGTTAATTAAACTGGTTAACTCACTACTTAAATTCACATTAGAGGCTTCTAGCGTGCCACTTTGTATACGGACGGCAAGGTCGGACTCTGCATCGACACCATCAATCCGCCTAAATAACCCATCTTCTCCACGCATTAGATCTTGAATATTCGGGTTAACTAATTTTAATTGTGCAATCGCTTCCATGCCATCAGGAGGCGCGCCTTCTGGCCTGACTTCAACCATTCCATCAGGTCGAATGTTAAATTTTTCAACGGGCAAAGGGATATTGATTGGCATACTGTCAAGATCAAGTAACTGTCGACCATTATTATCAACGAGGAAGCCCTGCTCGTTAATATTAAGACCACCAGCACGACTCATCGCTTCACCACCAAGAGCGCTTTGCACAACAAGCCAACCATCTCCTTGTATGGAAACATCTAAATCACGGCCAGTCGTTTGCATAATGCCACTCTCAAAGTTTTGTCCTGGTTCTTCTGTCACGGCAAAAACACGTGATGGCAGACCTTGGCCATAAACCTGCATGCTACGCGCCTGCTCAAAACTGGCTTTAAAGCCTGTTTTATTTGCATTAGCAAGGTTATTCGCGTGAATCGCTAGAGCATTCATATTCTCTTTGGCACCAGACATTGATATGTAAAGAAACTTGTCCATTTGCATTCCTTAACCGAACGAATTCGATATACGTTTATTGTGCACACTAACTTAATATAATTTTAATATAATCTTAATATAATGATAAATGCAAAAGGTATGCCAATAAGTTGTACAATGCGGGTAAAAATAAAAAAGCACCTAAAAAGGTGCTTTTTGAGGGGTAAAGAGGTGTAATCAAGGCTTATCTGATGCCAAGAATCGTTTCCTGCAGGGTATTATTAATCTCTAATGCACGAGAGTTTGCTTGGAAGTTACGTTGTGCGGTAATGAGATCAACTAATTCTGTCGTTAAATTGACGTTTGATTGTTCAAGTGCAGCGGAACTAATCGAGCCAAAAGATCCAGAATTAGCTTCTCCAGCAAGCGGTTCACCAGATTCCTGAGATGCTTCCCACGATGAACCACTCTGGGTTAAACCTTGCTCATTACTAAAACGAACAATGGCAACACGTGCTAATGGATTCGATGTGCCGTTACTATAACTCGCTTGAACAAGACCATCATCTCCGATGTCAACGCCGGTTAATCGCCCAACTGTCAAGCCATTTTGCTCTAAAGCCGTCACTTCAAATGATGATGAAAATTGTGTTGGCGCATCAAAATTTAAGGTTAGCGCTTGTGCGCCGTCTGCACCTGGGTCGAGTACATTTGCGCCATTAGAGCCTAAGGGGGCAAAACTTAATGTAGCTGGATTACTACCAGAATAAGAACCAACTGAGTCAAATGATAAAACAATTCCGGTATGAGTTTGACCATCGGCACCTACATATGATGCAGATTGAGGCGTGCCATCTGGATTACCATCTCCATTGGCATCAATATCGTAACTGCCACTGACTGCCGTTGCCGTCTCTGCATCCCAAGCATCAATCGGCTCGCCATCCATGGTCATAAAAGAGACCCATTGGTTGGTTCCAGAATATGATGCATCATTGGGTTTTATGTAATAAGTGCTTACAATATGTGATTCTCCTAATGAGTCATAAATGGTCACAGAGGTAGAGTTATTAAAGGTGCTCGCGTCATCGGGATCAAATTCAGCCGGGTCTAACGCACCATCCCCTGCTGGTAGATTCAATGAAATAGAAATTTCAGAAGTCATCACCGGCACGCCTGCAGTATCAGGGATTTTAATGGGCTCGGTTGTGCTGACACTCACTGATGAGGACGTGCCATCTTCATTGACAGGAAAAGACTGTAAGTAATTACCACTATTATCAACAATGAAATTTTCGTTATTAAGTTTAAACGTACCGTTACGAGTATAACTCAAATTTTTGTCGACTAAATCATTTGTGGTGGCAAAAAAACCACTACCAGTGATCGCTAAATCTAACGGGTTTTCTGTGAATTTTAAGCTACCTTGATGAAACTGTTGCGCAACAGCAGCCACAGAAACACCATCACCCACATGTGTCGCACTATTAGAAAACAAAGAGTTTGCATAAACACTTTGAAATTCAGCACGTGATTCTTTAAAGCCGACAGTACTGACATTGGCAATATTATTTGCCGTAGAATCCAAGTCTGTTTGTGCGGCCGATATTCCACTTAATGCAATATTAAAAGACATAATCCTTTCCTTTTTTTATTAATTTCCTGCAACTTCAATTGCTTCTGAAAGCTTAATGCCACCTAAACCTTGAAGGTTTAAATGGACCCCCGCTGTACCACCGCCCAAGCTTACACTTTCAACATGTGCGTAACTTGCAACCGTTAATTCTTCACCGCTACCATTCACAGTACCATTGGCCTTCATTATATAAGTTCCTTTGTCAGCACGTTGACCATTAGCGTCAAGACCATCCCAAGAAAAACGAGCATTGCCCGATCCAATATCCCCAATGTGTATGGTTCGTATTACTGCACCAGCGCCATTTTCAATCGTTACCGTTGCATTATAAGCACCCGTTTTGCTATTGATTGCTCCCTCGAGATTGCCTGTATCCGCAAGGTAACCTTCATTTTGTGGGATCAATACTTTTTGTCCCACCAACGTTGATGCTTGTAATGATTGGCTTGAGGTTAATACATCTTGCAATCCCGAAAATCCTGTGCCTAACGCGGTGATACCCTCGGCCGTTGTAAACGATGCCATTTGCGAGATCATTTCTGAATTATCAACAGGTTCAAATGGGTCTTGATAGGCTAATTGTTGAGAAAGCAAAGCAAAGAAATCTTCCTGTTGTAATACTTGTTCAGACTCAAGATCTGCATTAGCGGCAACTTGCTCAGCGGTTAATGGGACATTGAGGTTTAACATCGAATTATTAATTGTACTCATATGCTACTCCTTAACCTTTGCCCATTTGTAATGTACGACTGAGCATCTGTTTGGCAGCATCTGCTATTTGTACATTTGTTTGGTATGAACGTGAAGCACTGATCATATTGGCCATTTCTTCCATGATATTAACGTTAGAATGATAAACAAATCCATCTTCATCGGAGTTCGGATTATTAGGAGCATATTCTCGCGTCAAAGGAGCATCGCTCTCTACAATACCTAGAACCTTGACACCAACGCTACTACTCAATCCACCTTGTGCACGTTGCAATTCAGCTGCAAACACAGGATGACGTGCTTTATAAGTTTCTTCACGATTACTACTCACACTATTTGCATTTGCCAAATTACTGGCAGTGGTATTTAATCGAAGAGACTGTGCACTCATGCCTGTTGCAGAAACATCTAATACTCTTAATAAGCTCATAATAATTACTCTCTTACCAACTATTGGCCTTTAATCGCTTGACGAAGGCTTGAAATTTTACTGTTTAAGAAATCTAAACTGGCTTGGTACTCAATACTATTTTTCATAAATAAGTTACGTTCAACTTCGGTGTCAACTGTATTTCCATCCCCGGTATCAGGTTGATTTCCAGTACGATAGAGTTCACCAGATTGAGCCATAGAAAAGGACTGAGCAAACTTATGGTTTTCATTGGTACGTGATAAAAAAACGCCGGATCTTGATTTTGCATTCTGTAATGCAGCTTTAAAATCAATATCGCGTGCTTTGTACCCTGGTGTATCCGCATTAGCAATATTTCCCGCTAACACTTCTGATCTGCGAGCGCGAATCCCAAGAGTGTGCTGATGAATACCAAATGCTGTTTCAAAGTTAATCGCCATAAATTTCTCCTATATCATAATCAATGCAAAGCATGTGCCAACACATGATATCTTGAATGATTTTTAGAAGAAATCGCAAATAGGCAGCGTAAGCTTTAAAGGATTTACGATAAGAGTAAGGAGAGTTAACTATAAATGGCTTTTAGAGAGAGGGTCGTCGTTGTCAGACACGACAGAGAGGCAAGAATTGCCTCTCTTATTAAAAGAGAGGCAATGACACGGTTAATTTTTTAGCTTATATATAATACCAGGATTACAGCGCACCATATCAAATTTTTCAGTGAGTCCAGTCAACGACTCAGATGCCCCTAAAATAAGATAACCACCTGGGTTTAATGCCCCTGCAAACTGATTTAAAATACGCGATTTTACATCAAGAGAAAAATAAATTAAAACATTACGGCAAAAAATAATATCGAACTTTCCAAGCCCATTATAACTGTCTAATAAATTATAACTTCTAAAGTTTGTCATTTTTTTGACTTCTGTTTTAACTTGCATTTTCCCAGAATTATCCTTAACAGACTCAAAAAACAACTTTTTACGTTGATCAGACAAACCTCGCGACAAAGCAAGTGAGTCATATGCACCTGCTTTACATTGATCTAACATAGAATTAGAAATATCAGTACCCACAATCTGCACATTCATTCCTGGGGCCATTTTTTGTTTTTGATACTCTAATGCGATCATTGCAATAGAGTATGCTTCTTGTCCTGATGAGCTAGCGGCAGACCACAGCTTAATATTTTTCTTCTTGGCTAACAGCTCAGGAAAAAGTTTATTAGCCAGTAGCTCAAAAGGATATTTATCACGAAACCACAATGTTTCATTGGTTGTCATCGCATCAACAACTGCGGTCCTTAATTCTTTATTTTTATAGATCATCGATTGTTGAATCAAATTAGAAAGTTTAACAAAGGAAAATTTATTCATTAAAGGTATTAATCGGCTTTTTACTAAATATTGTTTATTTGCTCCCAGCACAATGCCACATTGTACCTCTAAAAAATCTGAAAATTGCTTATATTCGGTATCAGAAATTGCTCTCACAAATAGTTTCTCACTTATTGTTTATTTGATTCATCTAAATTGATAACTTTTTGTACTGCACTCGCTAACTCATCAGGATTAAATTTTGCAATAAAATCATCTGCTCCAACTTTTTGAATCATTGACTGATTAAATATCCCACTTAAAGAGGTATGTAAAATAACATGCAACGCAGATAAATTAGGATCAGATTTTACCTCAGAAGTTAAAGTATAACCATCCATCTCTGGCATCTCAACATCTGAAATCATTAACGCATAACGCTCTGTAACAGGTTGTGTTTTAGCAATTTTTTTCAGTAAATTGAGTGCTTCCCTTCCATCATTAACAAGGTCACATTCAATCCCAAGTGTCGTGATCGCGCGCTGAATCTGTTTTCTGGCAACAGAAGAATCATCCACCACTAGAATTTTCTTATTAGCCATTTTCTCTGTAATACTCTCATCAATAAGATCTTCGCTGACCTGGGTATTGACAGGCGCAATTTCATCGAGAATTTTTTCAACATCTAATATTTCAACTAACGAACCATCAATTTCAGTCACTGCCGTTAAATAATTATAACGGCCTACACCGTTTGGTGGCGGTAAAATATTTTCCCAATTTATATTAATAATGCGTTCAACAGAGCCGACTAAAAACCCTTGAATAGAGCGGTTATACTCAGTAATAATAATAAAACGCTCTTCAATATTTTCTATTGCACGGCCTCCTGTTGCTAAATTCATATCAATCACAGAAATCGTTTTACCGCGAATATGTGCAATACCACGTAAGGAGTGATGTAATTTAGGTAATGCAGTTAATGGAGGACACTGTAACACCTCTCTAACCTTGAATACATTAATACCATAGGTTTGAATTCCATCGAGTTTAAACAATAACAATTCAAGTCTATTTTGTCCGACCAATTGAGTCCGTTGATTCACCGAATCTAACACACTAGTCATATTATCTTCCTTATTTTATATGTATTTGCAGGCAAATAGTTCTATAATATTTTTGTTTATATGTATTTAATCACACAGTGATGCAATCACGCAGTATTGCATCGCTCCGAACAGGGCTAATATTTTGATACGTTTTGTTTTTCTTTTCCTTAGTTTAACCTGCTCAAGCAGCTTTGCGGATAGTTATTCGTCAAAAGATTTAGAAAAGTTTGCACAACAGCTTGTTTTTGATAAATATAATTCACAATTTAAGCAGAATAAAACTGAACAGTTGCATTTAAAAGTTGCGCCAATTGATAAACGTATAAGTTACCCTTATTGTGACACAGGGCTCGTGGGTGAAGTTGTTAATAACAAAATAAAACCGACTACAGCGGTTAAAGTCAGCTGTGCTGATCAAGAGCCATGGAATATTTACTTGCGAGTGAGAGTTAATATACTATTAAAAGTGGTAATAGTGAAGCGAGCCCTCAGCAAAGGGCAAGTGCTTACCCCAAATAATATCACCTCTGTTTATATGGATAAATCACGTATTCGTAATGGCGGATTTAGCTCAATAGAGCCTCTCTTCGGGGTACGTTTAAAACGCAACTTAAGTGCGGATAGAGTCATAAAAAATAGGGATGTCTGCTTTGTTTGCAAAGGTGATAAAGTCACTATCAGCGCCACTAAGACAGGTTTATCCATTACGGCATCCGGTATCGCATTAAGTGATGCAAATATTGGCGGAACAGTGCGAGTTAAAAACAGTCGCACACAACGTGTTATCGTCGGAACAGTCTCGGATCTTAAAAAAGTAGACGTCTCTTTTTAAAATAATTACTCTTTTATT
>JBAHZV010000006.1:0-7720 GCA_037132845.1 Psychromonas sp. | reverse complement strand
AAAGTAACTTGGTAAATATCCACTAATGATTCTAAGTCCTTAATATTGACACATTCATCAATTTTATGAATGGTTTTATTACTTGGCCCGACCTCCACTACTTGTGCACCTGTTGGGGCTATAAAACGTGCATCGGAGGTTCCTCCGCTGGTCGAAAGTTCAGTTGTTATCCCGGTCACTTTATAGATTGCTTGACTTACCGCATCCGTTAAAGAACCTGGTTGAGTAATAAAAGGTGATCCATTATAAGTCCATAGCACATCATAACTGACATTGTGCATTGCTAAGGTGCGTTGAAAACGTTCAATAATTTGCGCTGCGGTTATCTCTGTTGAGTAGCGAAAATTACATTGAATTTTTGCATTAGCAGGCACTACGTTACTCGCCCCCGTCCCGGAATTAAAATTGGTTATTTGGAAGCTTGTTGGGGGGAAATATTTATTGCCAGTATCCCATTGGATTGCGACTAATTCATCAAGGGCACTCATACAGCCATGAATTGGGTTTTTAACAAGGTGAGGGTAGGCGACATGACCTTGGACACCTTTAATAATAAGATCTGCTGTTAGAGAGCCTCTACGGCCATTTTTGATGGTATCACCCACGTGATCTGTACTAGATGGTTCACCAACAATACAATAATCAATTTTTTCATTACGTGCTTCAAGTGTATCAATAACACGTGTTGTGCCATTAATAAAAGGGCCTTCTTCATCACTGGTGATTAACAGGGCAATTGAACCATTATGATCTTGGTGTTTTTCGATAAAGTGTTCAAGCGCTATCATAAAAGCGGCGAGACCACTTTTCATGTCAGCGGTGCCTCGTCCATAAAGATAACCCTCTCGCACAGTCGGCTCAAAAGGGGCCGATATCCATAGATGCTCAGGCCCTGTTGGCACTACATCGGTATGTCCTGCAAAACAAAATAAGGGCTTTTCGGTACCTCGACGAGCCCATAAATTAAGCGTATCTTCAAATTCCATGACTTCACAGTGGAAGCCTAATTTCTCTAAACGACTAATTAATAGTGGTTGGCAACCTGCATCATCGGGTGTGAGGGATGCTCGGCTCATTAAATCTTTTAATAATGCTAATACGGGAGAGTCTGACATGTTCATTCCTTATACTGCAAAAAGCGCTTTGTATGATTCGATTTTGAAACCTAATAGAGACTTGTTGTGATGGATTAAAAGAGGGCGTTTAATTAATGTGGGAAATTCAATAAATAAGGCAATTACATTGTCTTCATTGAGTGCTTCTTTCTGCTCTGAACTGAGGGCGCGGTAGCTGGTACTGCGCTTATTAAGCAGATCAGTCCATGATAAATGAGCAAGAAAAGAGTGTAATAATTTTTCATTTAACCCTTCTTTTCGATAATTGTGAAAAGAGTAAGGGATATTATTCTGAGTTAACCATGTTTGTGCTTTTTTGATCGCATCACAGTTAGCAATTCCATATAGGGTCGTCACAATTATTTTCCATTAAAATAAAACAATTGTAACAGAAGATGTGCAAACAAAAAGAGTCACCTTAGTGACTCTTTGAATTATTTAAAGGTAATAGGCAATACTGATATTAAAATTTAGTATTGTAAACACTACGATTATTTGACGATTTTAAGCACCGGATCCGTGGCAACTTCAACATTACCAGACATTTTTTGTAGCTCTTTAATCTCATCCATATTTGAAATAACAACCGGTGTTAGGATTGATTTTGCATTTTTCTTTAAGAACTCGAGATCGAATTCAATGATAGTATCACCCGCTTTTACTTTTTGGCCTTCCTGTGCGATACGGGTAAAACCCTCACCTTTTAGTTCAACAGTATCAATACCAAAATGAACAAAAAGCTCAATGCCAGTATCAGATTCTAACGAGAACGCATGGTTCGTTTCAAATATTTTACCGATCACTCCATCACAAGGTGCCACCATTTTATTGCCTGTTGGTCGAATGGCGATGCCATCTCCAACAATTTTTTCTGCAAAGACAACATCTGGTACATCTTCAATTGCGACTATTTCACCAGACAGCGGTGCGATGAGGTTGATAGTGTCATCAGATTGCGAATGACCAGAAACTGCTTTTTTTAAAGAATCAAAAAAACCCATAGTTGAACTCCAAATTGTATTTGTAAATAAGTTGCTAAACGGATCCAATCACTAACTTTGTATTGTTCCGCTTTTAAAATTAATTAATGCCGTTAGTTTGATTAAACTCCGTTACTAAGGCTTCGATCTCAGCGACTGTTGCAACTGCTAATGCTTTCTCTGCTAATGCTTTAACATCAGAGTAATTGGTATTACGGATAATTTTCTTAACCGCAGGAATTGACATTGCGCTCATAGAAAATTCATCAAGTCCCATACCAAGTAATAATAGTGTTGCAGACTCATCACCAGCAAGCTCGCCACACATACCCGTCCATTTTCCTGCCACATGTGATGCATCGATAACTGTTTTTATGATGCTTAAAACTGACGGTGACATTGGGTTGTATAGGTTTGAAATCAATTCGTTACCGCGGTCTACTGCCAGTGTGTATTGTGTTAAATCATTGGTGCCTATACTGAAGAATTCAACTTCTTTAATAAGGTGGTGTGCAATCGCGGCGGCCGCTGGCGTTTCAATCATAACACCTATTTCGATTACTTCATCAAAAGCGAGCCCTTCAGTTGTTAATTCAGCTTTGAGTATAGCTAAAATTTCTTTAAGTTTGCGAATTTCTTCAACCGAAATAATCATCGGGAACATAATGCGAATTTTACCAAAGGCAGAGGCTCGCAAAAGAGCACGCAGTTGAGCATTCATTATTTCGGGGCGATCAAAACAGATACGGATGGCACGCCATCCCAAAAATGGGTTCATTTCTGTTGGCAAATTTAGGTATGGTAAGTCTTTATCGCCACCAATATCCATGGTACGGATAATACAGGCTTTACCTTCCATCGCTTCAACAACATCTTTATAAGCAATAAATTGTTCTTCTTCGGTGGGAAGTTGAACCCGGTCCATAAATAAGAATTCTGTGCGGTATAAACCAACACCTTCTGCACCATTGCGTTTTGCACCATCAGTATCTTTAACAGTACCAATATTTGAACAAACTTCAACTAAATGCCCATCTAATGTCATTGCAGGAAGATCTTTTAATTTAGCTAACTCTTCTTTTTCAGCATTGAAAGTGGCTTTGATCACTTTAGCCTGAGCGAGCTCTGCTTTGCTAGGATTAATAATAATGTTATTATTTAACGCATCAAGAATGATGATATCGCCATTTTTGACACATTTAGTTATATTATTGGTGCCCACAATCGCTGGGATCTCTAAAGATCGCGCCATAATAGAAGTATGAGAAGTACGACCACCAACATCTGTGATAAAACCTAATACGTTATCAAAATTAATCTGTGCGGTCTCTGAAGGTGTTAAATCATTGGCAATGAGTATTACTTCATCGGTGATATTGCTTAAGTTAACAATTTCGATGCCTAATACATTTTTGAGTAAACGATTTCCGATATCACGGAAATCGGTTGCACGCTCACGCAGATAAGGATCTTCTAACTCCTCAAGCATTTTGACATTTTCTTCAATAATATGGTGAACTGCAAAGTCCGCACTGCAATTATGCTTCTTTATATAACTGATGATATCTTCTTCTAATTCTTCATCTTCAAGTAGCATGATATGCCCCTCAAAGATTGCTTCTTTCTCTTCACCAAATGTTGCTAATGCTTTTTGTCTAATGACTTCAAGTTGAGCAGACGCTTTTGTACGGCCGGTCAAGAAAAGTGAAATTTCTACATTTATATCTTCCACTTTATCTGTATTGAGAGAGATTTCATCTTCTTCTAATAACAGTGCTTTTGCAAAGGTAATGCCAGGTGATGCTAGAATGCCAGATATCATAAATTATCCTCAGTAAATGTCACACTAAAAAAGTTTATTATACAAGAGTTGCCATTAATGCCACTAGAGTATCAACTGCTTTTTGTTCGTCTACACCTTCCGCTTTAATATTAATCGATGTACCTTGTGTTAAACCTAACGTTTGTAACTTAAATAAGCTTTTTGCGCTTGCTGATTTAGCGCCAACTTCTACAGAAATATTAGATTCGAATGATTTAGCTTCTTTTACAAATTGAGCAGCAGGGCGAGTATGAAGGCCGTTTGGGGCTGTGATTGTTACTGTTTGTTGATACATGGGGACACCTTGATTTTATGAAAATATTATTAAAGCTTCTTTTATTTAAGAAAGGCAATAAGAAGAAATAAAACTGTCTATAGTCAAATAATAACCAAAAAAATGAATTTTCTATTCGGTTAAATTTTCTATGATCAATTATAATGAGATGAAACAGAAAATGATTTTCATTTCAGCAAAATATAATACAACGTCCATGTATAATTAGATAATCCTAAAATTGCGAGGTCGGGTCAATAGATTTTTATCAACTTAGAGAAAAATATTCATAAAAGTGCTTGATGGTATGATTTTTATACGTTTTTTATAAAAGAAAAAGGCACGTGATGTGCCTTTTGGATATTACATTAGAATTAATTTACTTAGTGACGCAAATTATGCGAAGGTTTCACCTTCAAATACACCAGCAAAAAGAGCGGTTGAAAGGTAACGCTCCCCAGAACTTGGTAATATGACCACAATATTTTTATCTTTGAATTCAGGTTCTGCGGCTAAACGAATTGCGGCAACAACCGCTGCTCCCGATGAAATCCCCGCTAAAATACCTTCTTCTTCCATCAAGCGACGCGCCATTTCAATTGCATCGTCATTAGTGACTTGTTCGACACGATCAACGAGAGAAAGATCTAAGTTTTTAGGAATAAAACCGGCACCAATACCTTGGATTTTATGTGGACCAGGTTTAACTTCTTCACCGGCTATTGTTTGTGATATAACCGGTGAGTCTGTTGGTTCAACAGCAACACTTATAATTGCTTTACCCTTTGTTTGTTTGATATAACGGCTTACACCTGTGATAGTACCGCCGGTACCGACACCCGAAACAAATACATCAATTTCGCCATCTGTATCATCCCAGATCTCTGGACCTGTTGTTTTTTCATGGATTTGTGGGTTTGCTGGATTCTCAAACTGGCGTAATACAAGATATTTACTTGGCGCACTTGCCGCTAATTCTTCAGCTTTATTAATTGCACCTTTCATGCCTAAAGCACCATCGGTTAATACAATCTTTGCCCCTAATGCTTTTAATAATTTACGGCGCTCAATACTCATCGTATTTGGCATTGTTAATGTTATTTTGTAACCACGTGCAGAGGCTACAAATGCTAATGCAATACCAGTATTACCACTTGTTGCTTCTATTAATTCAATATCTTTAGTTAGGGTGCCGTTTTTCTCAGCTTCCCAAATCATGTTTGCTCCGATACGACATTTTACACTAAAGCTAGGGTTGCGACTTTCAACTTTTGCAAATACGTTACCCGTTGCTACGTTGTTTAAGCGTACAAGTGGAGTGTGACCGATTGTTTGTGAGTTATCATTAAAGATTTTAGACATTATAATTCCCTTTTGCTTATCATTAATTGGCTAAACTAGCATAGCTGAACTTACTATAAGGAGGAAATATAATTTTGTTATAGGATATGGGATTTAGTGATAACGTGAGGTTACCTTTTAAAAGCGAGCTTCAAAACCGAGTAAGGCATTACTCGATCCGTACCCCGGCATATTATTGCTTGATATTAGCACTTTAATTTTACTGTTTTTTCCAGTGTTTAAGCTGATACCCGCGCCCAAGGACAAAGTACTATTATAGATATCTAATAGTTCTGTATGGGCGTAATAATTATATAAGGCTTGATCCATTGAAACGTTAGTTAAAAGTAATGTCGAGGGATCGGAGAAATTGCCGAACAATTCAACATTAAAACCATGTTTGTTTTTAGAAATAAGTGGGATAGAAACTAATTCATAAAGAGCACTATTTTTAAAGGTACTGTCTGTAATGTCAGTATTATAGGTGACTTTATTATAGAACGAGGTAAACACCGTATTAAGGTATTGATAAGTCGCTATTGGAATATTGTAAGTAGTATTAAGATTCAATACTTGTGGTGATATTGTTTCTTGGTCACTATTTTTTTTAGATTCAACCTCTAAACGATTACTTGGTTGCTGTTCAGCAACACAGAATGTTATAGGGAAAAGTGCGATGATAGTGACTATTTTTATTATCAAAACTTGTTTCATCACACCTCTTTATTTAATATTAAGCCGAAAGTTAGCCAGTAACAGTACATTAAATAAACTGTCATTTACAGCTTAAAAATTGCAAATAATGATGTAATTGTTGTAAAATTTCAATTTTATCAGGATTGTGTTGGTATTCTAATGCCAGTACATCTATTTTTTCAATGTAACTTTGTTGGTTATCTAAAAGGTACACTTGACATTCTCTTTGCCATTTTTGTAACTCATCAACATTTAAAAACTGCTCACCATTTCGAGCCCGATAATGCCAAAATAGCGTCGCGAGGCGACTATCTTCAAATTCAAATTTAAAGTTACTGTCTGCTAAATCTGACATGTTACTTTCAGATACTTTATTAATAAGTGTTTTGTCTTTTTGAGAAAAGAACCCGCCACTGTATAACATCTCTTCTGCCGTTTGTTGCTGATCAAAATGTTGCGCTTGCGCAAAAATAAGTGGTAGTTTTTCTGCCAGCGAACGCTGTGCTTTTATAAAATCGAGAGACTGCCGACACAATGCTCTATCTATCCCTAGTTCATCAGCACGTTGCTCAGAGAGCATCTTTGCAGGGGCAACAATAGGGCACTTGTTGATATGTATTAGTTTAATTGCGGGACGGGTTATACCTTCTGGCAGATCTTTTGTTGGCGTGTAGAGATAACCACGGATCTCATCGACTGATAAGGTTTCAAGGCTACTTAGGTCGTTATTAAGATCAACAACAATCACTGCATTTTTGTTCGTCGGGTGGACTGCAATGGGAACGATATAAGAGATGCAACCTTGTTGTGCAGAAAACATACCGGACACATGAATTAAAGGTGTGAAGGTTCCTAATTTTAAAGCCTCAAGGACGTTGTTTTTATTGCGCAGATTAAAGCAGTAATCAAACAGTTTTGGTTGCTTTTGTTTGATAAGTTTAGCAATGGCAATGGTTGCATAAACATCCGACATTGCATCATGCGCTTGATCGTGTGCAAGTTTATTTTCCAATGTTAACCGTTCTAAACGAAAAGAGGGCACATCATTTTCATCAACGGGCCAATTTATCCCTTCAGGACGAAGCGCATAACAAGCGCGAACAAGATCAATAATATCCCAGCGTGAACAACCATTTTTCCATTCGCGTTGGTACGGGTCTAAAAAGTTTCGATATAAGGTAAAACGTGTTACTTCATCATCAAATCGAATGCTGTTATAACCAACAACACAGGTATTATTTTGGCTAAATTGATGATTAATATTACTAATAAACTCGTTTTCAGCAATACCATGTTGCAATGTGTGTTGCGGTGTTATGCCGGTAATAAGGCAAGCGATAGGATCAGGAAGGTAATCACTTGGAATACGGCAATACCATTCATCTGCCGCTGTGATCGGGCTTAATTCAAGGTCGGTGCGTATGCCTGCAAATTGTGACGGTCGATCTGTGCCAGGACTCAAACCAAAGGTCTCATAATCATGCCAATATAA
>JBAHZV010000056.1:0-13921 GCA_037132845.1 Psychromonas sp. | reverse complement strand
AATCGTTATGTTACAAGAAACACTTAAAGCCTAAAGATTAGTGAGTAGCAACAACCGAGAAGTAATAAATCATTCCCAATGCAAGAACATACACAGACCAGTGCTCTTCTTTCATGCGACCTGTAACGATTTTAAGGAAAGCATAGACAACCATCGCAGCCGCAATACCATGCCCTAAATTAAAACTAAAGATAGTCAGAGCAATACAGATGAACGCAGGAAAGTATTCAGTAATATCATCGTAGTTAATATTCTTCATCGACGTCATCATTGAAAAACCGATATAGATAAGTACAGGTGCTGTTGCTACTATCGGAATCATCGTCGCTAATGGTGATAAGAACAAGGTGAAGAAAAACAAAATAGCGGTAACAACCGCAGTAAAACCTGTGCGACCGCCTGCCTCAACACCCGCGGAACTTTCTAAATATGTCGTCAGTACCGGACATGAGAAGAACGCACCAAATGTCGTGGCACATGAATCTACATGGAAATTCTTTTCAATCCCCGGTAAGTTACCATCTTTATCTAAGTAACCAGCTTGCGAACCCACCCCTAGCAATGTACCCAAGGTAGAGAAAAAATCAGGAATAAAGAAAGCCAGTAAAAAAGGTAAATACTTAGGATCTAATGCACCTATAATATCTAATTCAAAGACCAAACCATCAATACTACTGGGCATCGAAAATAACGAATCTGGTACTGTAGCCAAGCCAAAGGGAATACTAATCAGTGTAGTGATTAATATAGCAAGAATAATACCGCCACGAGTTTTATTGGCAGCAAAGAACATCACTAAGAAGAAACCAACTATCGACATCAATGCGGTTGCAGATGATAAGTCGCCAAAATTAAGCACATTCTTAGATGGATTCGCAATGACAATACCCGCTTGCTTCAAGCCAAGCAATGCGATGAACAGACCAATACCAACCCCTACAGAGACTTTAATGCTATGAGGGATCACACGAACAATGAAATCACGCACACCCAAAAATGATACGGCCATAAAGATAGCACCACTAATAAAGATAATACCCGATGCAATACTTAGCGGTATTCCGTCACCTAACAAGGTAAACGAGAAGATAGCCACACTGCCTAAACCGGGACCAAGCACAAATGGGCGGTTAGTGTAAAACGCCATTGCTAAGGTAGTTAGCACGGTCATCATGATAGTTACCGTCATGGCCGCTGAAAAAGGTAAACCTCCTTTGCTTAACATTCCCGGTACAACGGCAATAAGATAAGCCATAGTAGCAAACGTGGTAAAACCAGCAATTATCTCTGTCTTTAAGTTGGTATTATTTTTCTCGAACTCAAAGAACTCATTTATTTTAATCATTACTGATTTTTTCTCCGTTGATAGTTTTATGCAATATGTAAAAGTATTGTATGAATAACAATCCGCCTAACTATCTGGTCATTTTTGCTCGTTAAAAGAGAGGATGTCTGCATTGCACACAATCTCAATAGCCCGCTATTACTCAATATAGCGCCTTGATACCTCTCTTTATTTTGCTAAAAATGGCCCCGTTAATTAAGCGCTATGGTATTAATATTCATGAATGTAAAGATGTTAATCTGAAACAGGGTGGCGACGATATTCAATGAGCATATCTGCCGAGATCAGCGGCTCTTGGTCTATTGTGGAACGCAATAAATCAAACTCCTCAGACCATTGTGATATCCATTGTTTTTTTATCTGTTCAGGTAACCAGCTCGCACTAATACTATTCAGCATAAAGTGCTTAAGACTTTCTATATCAAAGCCAAAGTCTTCCACCATCACGCGGTAACAGTTAGTACTGTCAGTCGCATGCATATGCCAATCATCTGTGCACGGAATAATATTTAGTCCTGCTTTACCCATTGCTCGAATGGGATTTTTAACGCGCCACTCATTATGTTCTGGCCACTTGTTTAAGAAATAAGTATTCGACGGAACCACCGTAAAGGGGATACCCTGGGCAGCATATTGTGCGGTAAGTTCAGCGTTTTCGATAATGCTGTAACCATGGTCCATGCGGTCTACTTGAATTAATTCAATACCGGCAACCACATTACGCCAATGTAATCCAAACTCACCACAATGGGCTGCAAGCTTATAACCATTGTCTTTTGCCAAACGATAAGCCTGCCAGAATTTTTCTACCGAAGCGTTATTTTCTATATAATCAATCCCAATACCCAATACGTATGGGTGTGGGTGTTGCAACATCATCTCGACCATTTCGACAGCGAGTTCTGGTGATTTTTCACGATTGATAGAAGGAATAAGGCGAATAGTAATGTTAAATTGTTGCTGAACTTTTTTAATGCTTCGGACGAGGGCTTGATTTACATCTTGATAACTAAGGTGTGTATCTGAAGGATTCCAAAATGTTTCTATATAACGAACACCGCAAGCATGAGCATCTTCTGCAACTTCAAAAAGTACTTGTTCGTAATCTTCTGCTTCTTGTAGCAACTCATACAGAAACGTTAATGCTTCAATACCACCTTTGATAGACCCTGTTTCAGCTTGATAAGCCCGATAATAACTTTTGGCTTCCAACAGTGATAAGGGATAGTTATATTTTTTCGCAAGAGCGAGCATGGTTTCTAAGCGCACACCGCCAAGCAAATGATAATGCAAGTCAGCTTTAGGAAACTGACTTAAAAAATGATGAAATGAAATTTGACTCACAACGATCTTCCAAACAGATAAATTTGATCGCAAGTATCGTTGATTTGGATCCAAGAAAGAAATGCAAAAAATGGTATAGCAATGCAAAAATAGCATCATTAAAATACGACGTTATTTATTGACAAACAATCCTCTTATTCAGCCCGATGAAAAGCTTGAATTATTTTCCAACCTTCACTGCTTTTTTTCTTTAAATTACCCCAAAATTGCTCTGCTTCTGCCGACAAAGGTGCGCGATTACGATATAAACGCACCTGATAAGGAATGCGGTATATCTCTGGATTGATTGGTACTAATTTACCTGAATCCAATTCCTCTTTAATTAAGCAATCAGGTAACCATGCAATGCCTTTACCCCTTAATGCCATCTCTTTGTGTAACTGACACATTGATGATTCAAATATCGGATGACTATTAAAAGCAGGTTGTTGCATCTGTGCACTACTAATGAGTCGTGCACTATAACTCTCTGCCGAGTAGCGTAAATAAGGAACGGACTCTTCACCTAGCGGGTAGAGAGGTAAACCGATATCATTGCTTTTACTTACTAAGAGGAAATCGCCAGCACCTAAAAATAGATTCTGGTACGGAGGCTGTAACAACGCTAAAATATCAAAAGCAAACAAAAAATCACACTGCCCGTTGAGCAATGATTTAACCGCTAAATCTACTCGTAAAACATCAACACTGTAAGTAAATGATTGAGGTGTTTCGGCAATATCCATGAGTTCAATTAAGGTTGGGGATGCCAGCGAATGTGGTGAAGCAATGCATAACGGATCGGGAATAGGCGGATCAATACCATTAATATGAGCTAATCCCTGATTAAGCTGTTTTAACAAACTTTGTGCAAGGCTGCGGAACTCTTTACCTGCGGGTGTAAAACGAATAGGTTGTGAACGACGATCAACTAACTGCTGACCAACGGCGGCTTCAAGCGCTTTAATATGTCGACCAAATGCAGGCTGAGTAATATGCCTGAGCTGCGCTGCTTTGGAAAAATTACGGGTTTCATCTAACGTTAGAAAATCCTCTAACCATTTACTGTAAAAACTCATTACCCTCTTCTCACTCAATAAAATAACGATACTAGACCGTTATTGTAGCAATTCTCCGAGATGATAAAATCAGAAAAATAAGTAAAATAAACATCACTTGCAATAAGGTATAAAATAGATTTTAGCTCATAACTTTATATTTACTTCTTTCCACCTGAATGAAACAACAAAAGTCAGAGATTTCTCACACGCACTCACCCATTTTCACAACATGTTAGGAGTGAGAGAAAATGTCCCTCACCGTTGTGCAAAGCAACGCTGAATATTGCTATTGTTAACACAGTCACTTAAACAGCAACAATAGAATAATCACCGAATGCATAGACTAAGTGCGACACCTAATTTAATACCAACAGTACACATGGTTTAAGATGATTGAACCTTTGACTTATCAAACAATCCTGATGGAGGAAATTATGCCAAATAACGCGTCAAAAAAGCTATCAGTTAAGTTAAATAATTTCCTCCATCGTATTGATTGTAAAGAGACAATAATAAAGATTGCCACTCAACACGGTTGCAGCTTAACGCGTATCCGGCGTTCGAGGAATTGGTTACTCACGGGGAACCAAAGTCAGCTTGTTGAGATAAGTGATCAATTACGGCGGACAAAAGCGTTATGGATTGCACAAGCGATTAACCAAGCGCTACCAAAACCAACCCTTGATTTGGCACTGATCATGAAGTCGAACCCCGCAATGACGGTCAATCGATTAATTTCAGAGACAGGTTGCACATTAATTGAGGCGCGCGGTGCCATTGATGCGGCAGAAGGTTTTATTTAATAAAAAGCACTATATGCGTCTATTTTTGCACGCCCGCGTAGCTGTAAAAAGGCGAGAAATTGTTGGGATGAATGTGTGATCACCAAGTGTTCTGGCATATTAATTTTTTCAAATAGGTTAATAACTCGGTCAAACTGACCAATAATAGAGCAAAAATGCGCATCAGAGCCGGTGGTGATATAAGCGCCTAACTCTTTGCAGATAGTCGCAATCTCTGCACAGCGATCAATACTGCCTTTACGACTATTTCCATTTAAAGAGGTATTGTTGATTTCAATCGCGACGTGATGGTCTTTCGCGCATTGAATGACTTGTCGAAAGTCAAAATCAAAATTGGGGTTTCCTAAGTGACCGAGAGCATCAATTCGTCCATTTTTAATGACGTTAAGCAGTGCTTGGGTATGACTCTCTTTACTGTTGGGTTTAAATATAGGCTCATGAAAGCTAGCGAGAACCCAATCAAGGTTACTATCTACCTCTAACGGGATATCAATATCTCCTTGTTCATTGAGAATATTGGTCTCTACACCACGAAGGACAGCCACATCTTCAATAAATCGAGGCAGGATTTTTTGATTGCTGAAATACCAAGAGTGAGGGGCACCAGGCATCTCACCTGAGTGGTCAGTACAGCAAAACATGGAAAGGCCGTGCTCTTTAGCCATGCGAGCATTTTCGATTAATGTGCTGTAAGCATGACCACTGGCGTAAGTATGAGTGTGAGTATCAACGGCAATTTTCATAATAAGTTCAACCTTTAGTAAGCGTAAAATAACTATAACGGTTCAGGCTTAATAATACACCTGCAAAAATGTGAATCTTTCACTAACAGTTCATACTCTCATCAATGCCATTATCATTTTAATCATCGCTGTTATCAGAGTCGATGAACAGCGCTAATGGAGCTGTTTTGTCATTTTTCAGTCATAAGTTGTTCTCTAGCAGTATGTTGTGGACGGTTCACTTTGCCCCCTCTTTACGCCTTAGCAAAGGATAAATTAACGGTTAATTAGGCTCAACGACAATACCGATAAAGCCCGCGATTGTTGCTCAATGTTTCATAATAATCGTAAAGTCATTTTTGGCATAGTGGTCGAATAATTGGCTATTAGTGCATATTGAGCGACAGAATTTAAGTATTTCGTGGGGATCGTGGGAAACTAAAAGTTTACCGGATGTAAAATAACGACTATCTAACAGGTTGAAAGCGACCGCATAGCGAGTCGCTTCATACATGGCTGTTATTAGCTTTTGATGATAAGTCTGTTGTCTGCTGCGGTAATTCAATGATCCACTTGCGATAATAATATCAACCTTTGGCAGAACTACATTGGAAAAATCAGCCTTGATAAACTCAGTATTGGCACTGTTTTTAAAGTGGTGTCGCGCGGCTTTAATAAATGAATGCTGTTGATCGATGCCGAGATAACTTGCTACTTTGTTGTTCAAGCTAACCTGTTGATTGATGGACTGATCAAGGTAGCGCTTAAGATCGCCATATCCACATCCTAAATCCAGAATGCTTTTTCCTGTAAAATCAAGTGGCTGACACAATGCTTGAAAGCGCTCCTGTTGTGAATCCATGGAATGCCAGCCTTGTACCCTCGCGCGATTATTAGCTAATATTTTTGAGCGTTTATAGTGATAATATTGGATGTTAAGTTTGTCGAAAAAATGCATAAAGAATGAACTCCTATGCGCTCATGTTCAGAAATACTATTTTGAGGAATTTCAGATAAATGATTTTTATTGAGCTTGTCGTTGTTAATATTTCCCTACAAGAGTTGAATCTCATCGATAATCCATCATTAATAATTAATACGGCATTTTGTCTTCTTTCTATCTAGAAAGCTAACTCGCGAAGACCTTAAAGCGCTTTAGAAAAACACAAATAATGGGCAATTATGCAGCGACTAATAAGCACAAGAAAAAGCAGTTAAAGCCTTGCATCAAAGACAGGCTTCAACCACTTAACAGCGCTTATTAATCGATTAATATCTTAAGCTATCTGAGGTTTGGGATTAATATTATAACAAATCGCAAACAAGACAGGCACAACAATAAGAGTGAGTATCGTTGCAAAGCCTAGCCCTGCCATAATAGTGATCGCCATTGATCCAAAGAAGGCATCAAAAACCAATGGTATCATGCCTAAAATAGTGGTGATAGCAGCCATGCTTACAGGCCGTGCACGGCTCATTGTACTATCAATTATCGCTAAATACGGGTCTTTATCAGATTTAAGCTCAATATTAATTTGATCAAGCAACACAATGCCATTTTTCAAAATCATGCCACTCAAACTAAGTAAACCAAGAATGGCGGTAAAACTAAAAGGCATATTAGTACTGAGTAATCCGAAGGAGACACCAATGATACAGAGTGGCACCGTTAACCAAATAATCAATGGTTTACGGAACGAATTAAACAGTAACATGGTAATCACGAACATCAATAAGTAGCCCATTGGTAGCGAAGTAAAGAGCATCTCTTGTGCATCATTTGATGATTCATATTCCCCTCCCCATTCCAGCAGATACCCTTCGGGCAGATCGACTTCTTCAACACGTGGCTGGATACGACTAAATAAATTCGCTGCTGTTTCAGTACCAAGAATATCATGGTCAGCCAATACCGTAAGCGTCCGTTTTCTATCTCGACGCAGAATTAATGGCTCTTGCCACTCTAAACTGACACTATCGATTATTTGTTCAGCTGGAATGTAAGTTTGTAGCGTAGGGCTCCACACTTTTGTATTAGCAAGAGACTCAAAGTCAACACGTTCAGACTCAGGGAGTCGAGCGATAACGGGTAGATTATGTGTGCCATCTCTTAATAAACCAATATTAGATCCTCCAAAAGACATCTGTAGAGCATTGGAGAGATCTTGCTTAGAAATACCCAAACGTCGTGCTTTTGACTCATTAAATTGTGGCACAAGCATTTTTGTTCTGCCTCGCCAATCATGACGCACGTTTCTAGCGCCTGGATCTGAAGATATAATATCTTCCACTTGTGAGGCGATATTACGCAGCACTTGTGGGTCGGGCCCTGATATTCTTGCTTCAATTTTTGACGCGGGAGAGGGACCAATTTCCAGTAATTTATACTGGAAAGTAGGTTGCTTAAAGTTCGTGGCTAAACCTTCATCCAATTGTTCAAGTATTACAAACATCGATTCTCGATCCGTCGCACGCACTTGTAGTTGGGCGTATGCTTGGTAACTCTTTTCTGGTTGATAAGTTAATGCAAAACGTTGCAGGCCTTGCCCTGTTGTCGTGCTTACAAATTCAACATTATCTTTTTGACGAATATATTGCTCAACTTGTTTTACTTGTTGTGCCGTTTTGCGTATATCGGTGCCTTCTGGCATCCACATATCGATAAAGAATATAGGGGTATTCGATGGAGGGAAGAATGATTTTTTTACCATTCCAAAACCAACAACAGAGAGCGCCAGCAAGGTAACCAATAGTACGATGGTTACCCATCTAAAGCGTAATGCGACCTTTAATAGCCGACCAAATATAATAAAGAGTATGCCTTGATAGGGAATGTACTCTTCTGTTGTACCATTATTGACCTCATCTTTAAGAAATAAGTTAGCAAGAAAAGGCGTCAGGGTTAATGCAGTGATCCAACTTAGAGAAAGTGAATAGCATAACACCCAAAACAGTGAACCCATGAATTCGCCCGTTGCATCTTCTGATAAACCAATAGGTGCAAAGGCTGTAATTGCAATCACTGTCGCACCAAGTAGTGGCCATTGAGTTTGCTTAACGATATCGATAGATGCTTGAACTTTAGTTTTGCCCTGTTTTAATCCAACCAATATCCCCTCTACAACCACAATTGCATTATCAACTAACATTCCAAGTGCAATGATTAATGCACCTAGTGAGATACGATGTAACTCGATATCATTATTTTTCATTAAAATGAATGTACCAAATACAGTGAACAATAATATGCACCCTATAATCAATCCGCTACGCAATCCCATCGCAAAGAGTAAAACAATAATAACAATCGCCACGGCTTCGATAAGGCTCACGATAAAATCTCGGACTGATCTTTCTACTTCCAATGCTTGATCATAGAAAGAGTGTATTTCAATACCCGCTGGTTTTATGCTTTCAAGTGCAAGCAGCTGCTTTTCTAATCGCTTGCCGACTTCAACGACATTGACACCCGCATTAAATGAGAGTGCGAGATTAATAGCCGGCTCACCATTAAAGGTGATTAAATTATTTGGTTTATCTTGGATGCCACGGGTAACGGTTGCGACATCTTTTAAACGGATTAAATCACCGCTATCACGACCATGAATAATCAGGTTACTTAACGCTTCAACCGAACTTAACATGCCACTAGGTCGAATGGCGATAGTTTGCCCGTTTAAGATGATTTCACCAGAAGATCGCATACTGCTTTGCTGATTAAGTAAACCCACAACATTATTGATATTAAGGTTTATCGCGGCCAGACGCTCGAGAGAAATTTCTACAAATAACTGCTCCTGTTGGTCACCGGAAATTGATATTTTCCCTATTCCATCAATGAGTTCAAGTTCACGGCTCAGATAGTCCGCATAGCGGTTAAGTTCAATATAATCAAAATCTTTGCCTGTGATCATTAACATTACACCGTAAACATCACCAAAATCATCCTCGATCTGTATGGCGTTCACAGCACTTGGAAGAGTAGGGGCAAGATCGTTAATCTTACGGCGCATTTCATCCCAAATTTGCGGTAGCTCATCTTCTCCATATTGCATCTTCATGTGCACCATTATTTGAGACAGGCCATTAGATGAGGTTGAAACAATGCTATCAACATAAGGTAATTGACCAATTACTTTTTCAAGTGGATAAGTCAGCTCCTCTTCAACCTCTTGAGAAGTCGCACCAGGATAAGTGGAGATAACCATTGCATCTTTAAGTGTAAAGGCAGGATCTTCTAAGCGCCCTAGATCTTTAAAAGAAGAGATGCCACCAAATAATAAAATACTAATAAACAGCCAACTAATAACTTTGTTTTTTATCGAATATTCGGCGATGTTCATTGCTGTATTCCTTCAATTTCTGACATATATTCAGTCACTTCAACTTGCATGCCTTCACGCAACTTGCTTAAACTTGAATTAATAATGACGTCTCCTGTTTCTATTCCTGATACCACAACTGCCCCTTGGCTATTTATTTTTCCAATAGTAATTGGCCGGTTATAGGCGTGCCCTTGTATGAGTTTCCATACCTTGAATTCAGAACGGGTGGAGGCGCTATCAATTGCTGTTAGCGGTAACGTGAATCCATGTGATTTTGCAGCGCTGACTTTCTCCATATCGACCAAAACTTGAACACTGGTGCCAGGTAAAATCTCAGGAATTGTTTGCGGCATGGACATCCAGAGCTGATAAGTTTGATTTTCAGGGTGTAACTCACTGGTATGTTCTAGATAACTCACAGGGTATTGAGTCGGGTGACCAGCAAAGGTCGCAATCGGTTTATATTGATTTATATTGGTTTGTGGGTTCAAGACTGAGAGCATGCTATCTGAAAGACTTATTTGCAGATAGACTTTATCATTTTGATAAAGGCTGATCACTCTTTCACCTGGCACTACATTTTCAAATTTTTGTTTATCAATAACAGAGACAATGCCATCATATGGTGCACGTAAACGTGTATAGTTAAATTGTGACTGAGTGAGACCATGCAGTGCTTTACTTAATTTATAATTGGTATTTAATGAATCAAATTCCGCTTTAGAAATCATCTTCTTATTAAAGAGCTCTTTGCCTCGTTGCTGTCGCTTTAAAGCAAGTTTGAGTTTAGCTTGTGCATCAAATAGTGCTTGCTTAGGTTTGGTATCATCCAAAGTGGCGATAATTTGACCTTTTTTGAGAAGCGCCCCCTCTTTAACCGTGATACTAGAAATTTTTCCTTTTAGCATAAATGAAAGAGGGGTCAGTTCTGCCGCGACCACTTGACCATTAAATGTTCTATATTGATTATTAATGGCTTTAGAGACGGTCACCGTATTGACTTTCAACATAGGTCTTTCCCTATGCTGCAGACTTTGATCACAACCTGAAAGTGTTATGCTCGTTAATATGATGACCGCTATTGCAGTCAGTTTTGCGAAGATATTCATGTTCATATTTAGATACCTGACTCCTTGAGCCATGCTTTTACCTGCTGACCATCAACTAACTTGTCTACACCCGCTACAATAATCAAGTCTCCTTGATTTGCACCCGCAACAATATTACCAAATTCATCAAGTGTTACAGTGATCAAATGGATAGTTTGAGTTTCTGGGTTAAAACGCCATATTTTCCCTTCTGTATTACTCTTTTCAACCCAAGCATTGGCCGTAACCTGATACTTTTTTTGACGTTGTGCATTGTGTAATTTTACTTGCCCGGTCATACCGGAAAGTAAATTGAAGTGCAGAGGTTTATTAATCGTAACCGTCGCAGTGTAGCTACTCGTATCATGGTTTGGATAGGTTGAAATTTCTTTAAACTGTGCATCAATAGAAGCGCCTCGATGGCTGTCTATTTCAACACTAAATTTATTGTTTTTTAAGTAATTCAAACCATTTTTTTCTATATAGCTCATCGGGATAGTAAAAGTAACATCCATAACATCATTATTGACAATGTTCATTATCGCTTGATTAGCATCAATAACTTGATGTGCTTTGACATAGGAGATTGAAACTGTGCCATCAAATGGAGAAATTAGCCGGGTATAAGTAAGATCTGTTTGTGCTTGTGACAGTGCAATTTTTGCTTGAGTAAATTTCGTTTCTACTTGGTCAAAACTATCTTTACTGATTAATTTTTTCTTTGCTAATTGTTGTGAACGTAAAAAATCTGCCTCAGACAGATCAAATTCGGCTTGTTTTGCATCAACCACTAATTGGTAATCCGTGGGCACAAGTGTTGACAGCACTTCTCCTTTTTTAACTGACTCCCCCATTCTGACTCTCAAGGTGTCTACCTCGCCTGATACTTGAAACGAGAGTATTGCTCGATTATTTGCATCAACGTTGGCTAAAAAGCTATCGTATAATTTTGCATTGATATCAGATAACAGCAGTAATTTAACAGGCTTAATGACATCGACAGAAGAAGGTGCAGGATTTTCTTGGTCGCACCCTACTAGAACAAGACACAGTATAGGAATGACGAATCGTAGCTTTTTATAGGTTAAATGATTATTGAACATAAATATCCCCAACTTTACTTGCTATACACCTGTGCAGTATAACTTTGGTATTGCATGAAATCAATATATACTTTCCAGCTGTGCAGTATTTTTAATGCCAAAAATAGCGTAGAATAAGGCGCAATAAATTTTTTAAAAAGACTTAAAAATGACACAAAAAAAGCAAGGGCGTAGAACGGCTCAAGACTCAGAAAAAACCAAGCATAAAATTATGATGGTTGCGACCGATCTATTTTGTGAGCGTGGCTATGAAAAAGTTTCATTACGTAACATTAGTGATGAAGCTGGCGTTTCGCATAGTTTAATTCGTTACCATTTTGGCAGTAAAGATAAAGTTTGGTATGCAATTAGTGATGATTTGCATGAGCACATGGAGAACTATATCAATACCATTGCAAAAAAATTTCCAAAAACGGCTAAAGCGAATGAGAAACTCTATTTTTTTGTTGTTCATATACTTGCACATATGTTGATTTATAAACGCCCCATTCAATTCATGGCTGATGCTGTTAGGCAAGAGAAGGAATTATTTTATTATTTTATTAACCGTAGTGGCGAACTTCACAATATTATTTTTTCTCTTGCTGATAATTACAATGCAAGTCATATAGAAAAACCCGTTAATATTCAGGAAGTAAAGTGGCAAATGTTGATGTTTGCTCATGGTGCAGCAAGCCTTAGCCCCTTTATTGAAGAAACGTGGGGGAGTGAAACTGTTCATTATGATGAGTGTTTATTAAGCCACTGGAAAATGTTTAATCGAATGATGGTTTCTCTTTTTCAAATCCCAGCTGATTTTGTTATCAAACCTAATTCTATTAAAGAACTAATCTATGACGTGCCCAGTAAATATTCTTGGTAATTAACTACAAAAAATGATGCAACTGAATTTAGGAGATTAAAAAACGACTAGTTGTAACCATATGTTTTATGGGCATTGTCAACTTATGTGGACTCCCCCTTGTCAACAACAAAGTGAATAATCGAAGAATTTAATGCGAACTTATGTACGAGCTCTAAATAGGGTTCTGTCGCAAACTCAAATAATGTAGGCCTAAATGAAAGATGTACTCTTCCTCACATACAATTATGCTGTTAGCGAATAAAACTGTTCCCAAGGCGTCATACTTTCAGAGTCAATCATCTGTCCGTGTTTAATCATGGCGCATACTTCAACACCGTCATTGCTTTATCAAAGAAGGCCCGTGCATCCTGTTCATTACGCGTCTCACTCAAATAGAAAAATAATAGCGCCATGTTTATCGACAGCTCTATAGTAATAAGCCCACTTACCTTTTATCTTTATGTAAGTTTCATCCATTCGCCATGAGTTAGCGACCTTACGTTTTCTTTTTCTGAAATTGGCTTCAAGCAATGGGGAGTATTTGATCACCCAACGATTTAACGTTGAGTGATCAAAAGGAATATGTCGCTCAGCGAATATCTCTTCAATTTCACGGTAGCTGAGTTTGTAAGCCAGGTAATAACGCAGAGCCATCATGTTGATATCTGATGGGTAATGTCGTCCTGAAAAGTTAATTGTCATGTTATTAATACTCCCAAATATATCGAAATATTATTAACACTTTAATTTACTTCGTCAACTTTGCGACAGAACCCCTAAGAGGTGTTGCGCATAAACGGCATATTATTCGTTTAATGCTCTACAGCCTTTTAATACCAGACACTACAGAGCACTCTTGTTTTAATCTCTTTGAAACTTTAGAAATTGTAGAGCGAGACCAGCCTAAAATGTGCTGAATATAGTCATAGGATTTTTTATCCGATAACATACCTTCAACTTTTTGTTGTAATTCTATATCTATTGGTCGTCTTCGTCGGTCTTCATAGTCCTTTCTAGCAATAGCTGCAAGCATGTCGAGCATCAAGTCATTAATTGCTGACAACATTCTTCCTGTGAATTCATCATTTACTGCTGCAAATTGGTGACTTGTAGGTAAATCTAATGACACTACCCTTAAACCTTTTACTTTTATGATGGACTTGAGCGAGTTCCAATCATCATCTTTTAATCTAGATATCCGATCTATTTGTTCGACAAGTACTACATCACCTTTCTGGGCTATTTCTAGTAACCTGAATAATTCAGGTCTTTGAAGCGTGGCTCCAGATTCGTTTTCTGCAAAGAAG
>JBAHZV010000175.1:0-6394 GCA_037132845.1 Psychromonas sp. | reverse complement strand
TGACAAAGTAAAATCATCTAAATATAAGGATTAAAAAAACCTACAACTTTTTGTTCATTTAGGAAGAAACAAAGAAACTTAGTTTGAGTGTAATCAATGCAAAGAATGAATTAATGGAGTTTGAGTATGTGATTTATTACTACAGGACATAATAAAATTAGGTTATATTCATCGAATAGCTCAGCTATTGGAGTAAACAAAATTGAATAAAATTAAAATAGAAGGTAGAACATGATGAGTAAGGATTTTTCTGGTTTGTATATATTCATTGCTGGTTGTTTTCTGTCGATTTTCATTGTTGTCTTTCTATGTTACCTCTTCAGTATAAAACAATTTGCTTTATCAAGTGTTATCAGCACATTTTTTAAAAGTATCGCGATAAGTATTTTCTTTTTTGTTGCCATCGTTGTTGCAATGATTTTTTATAGAGACGCTGAAAAAGAAAAACAAATAGAAGTTCGTAAAACATCGATTCAAAAACAGACTCAATTTTATAGTAGGTTACAGGTACTAAAAAAATTGACTATAAAGTTTATAAAAGAAAAAAATAAAATAAAGCATATACGTGCAAAATTTGAAATGTTTGATAATGCTTTATTGGACGATTATTCAATACAATTAGTAGTGTTTGCTAAACCAAAAAAGAATGTAATTCTGTTAGATTACACAATTTATGAAAGCGATAATATTCCAATCAAAATATCTCAAGAAGGAGAGTTTATTGGACCAATAGATATAAGTTCGTTTACATTAGAAGATTTTATAGATGATGTTGGTGAAAGTTATACGCTAGAGTATGTGTTGACCGTTTCCAAGATTCAAGTTTATGCGTCTAATAAAAATTATAAAAACGGTGTTATCTTTACCTCTTTATCAAAACAATATATTGCAAAAAGAAGGGGGGTTTTAAATAACGAAGAGTACTCAAGAGTAAGTTATGTCGCCTTACCTCACGAAATAACTATGAATAATGAGTTTACAATTGAAGACTTTAATAAATCTGACTTTAAACTACCTTTCCACACCAAAAAACTTTAATAAAATTACTTAACGTGGATCTCCATATTTGATCTATTACTTATCTTTATGTGGTAGATAATTATGACTGCGTATTCAACAAAAGGTCTTGATCATTTAGGCCTAGTTTCAGGTATGTATAAAGATAATGGCGCAATAGCTCTATCTATAGTCTTGCTTATATTCTTCAGTAATATTTAAGGTATGGTAACATCCATAATAAGAAATTATATTTTCTAATTAATCAATAGGTTGTGATGAATAAAATAGGCATATGTAAATACACCTAAAAAACAAGAATCAGCCGATAGTACGGAGAATCAATTAAGAAAACTTAAAGAATGGCTTGTTGAGGGGCTTATAAGTCAAGAAGAGTATGAAGCCGAGAAGAAAAAAGTATTAGCGAAATAAACAAGGACAAAAAATAGATGGCTTCCCCTTTGTCGCTATTTTAACGAACTATGCTTAATCTCTTAATGAAACGTTACATTACCCGAGGTAATCATGCAGGAACATGGTACATTTGAAATGAAAAATTGTGGGCAAGTTATTACATTAAAAGTGTTTGGTGGTTGGAATTATGAAACAACTTTACGATGGTGTAAGGAGTATAAAGCGCATATAGATTCCATTAAATCAGCTCCTTGGGCTCGTTTGATAGATCTCACTTTTTGGGAGCTAACAACTCCTGATGTTTGGGGACGTGTAGATGAAGTAAACACATGGGCAAATGAAAATAATCAGGCGTATGAAGTTGTAATTTGTCCTTTATCAATTCAAAAGCAATTGCTTGAAAGGGCACATGAAGTTTTAACTAATGTAGAAATAGTGTTTTGTAACGATATCAAAGAAGCTGAGATATGGCTAAATGCTAAACACATGAAAATATAACACGCTATTTCAGTAGGTCAAAAAAGTTGGCCTTTTCTCCCTAATACTGGCTCGTATAGCCATTGTACACCGAAAGCCGCGGGGAATTACTCCCTCTTAGAATAAACAAGAAATAACAGTTGTGTTTTATTCATCATTCCCTTACTTTAGCCACTATTTTTAATTGCTTATTTACACCTTATTTGTTTATAGCATTGTATTTCAATTTAGTTGTCGGGTTATAAAATGTTAGAGATTTTTATTTTAGCTATTGCATTAAGTATGGATGCTTTTGCTGTATCTATTGGACTGGGAGCAAAACAAAGCAGTAAAGTAATGCCGCTGAACTTAATGGCGGCATTGTATTTTGGTTTATTCCAAGGGGTTATGCCCTTAATGGGTTATTTGGGCGGAAGAGGGGTGTTAGCTTGGACCGCATCTTATGCCCCATGGGTAGCCTTTTTTTTACTTTCTCTTGTGGGCGCTAAAATGATCTATGAGTCTTTTTCTGAGGGCATAGAAGAAGATTTAGCCAAAATAACGCACCGAGTTATGTTATTACTGGCCATTGCTACGAGTCTTGATGCAATGGCGGCTGGTTTTACCTTTACTCTTCTAGAGGTAAACCCCTTTTATGCATGTTTTATCATAGGCATTACTACTTTCGTCTTTAGTTGGTTAGGTGTTCTAATTGGCGCTAGAAGTGGCACGTGGCTAGAAAGTAAAGCTGAGTTTTTAGGGGGGGTCACTTTAATCTTAATAGGGATAAAAATATTATTTGACTAAAACATATTATGGAAGTTTTAACAGTAAAAAATCACCCGATAAGGCTTTAGCTTCATAAACTGTAACGAGGTCGAAAATGAACACTTCGACAGAAAAATCTACCTGTATGTAGATTTTATTGATTTAAACCTTGATTGGCTACAAGCTAGGCGTTACCGTATGAAAGAACTCATAAAAATCAATGTGCTCGTTGGACTAAAAGAACTTCATATTGATAAAGTAGGTGAGTGTATTAAGCATGTTTATCTGTATTAACGCCTTAAAACCCTAACATAACAACAAATATTACATAGTAAAGGAATTGTCGAACATGCCAAGCCAAGCGCATATTTTTAACGTAAGAGTGGCCATTCCCTTTTGCCTGTTGATTGCCGTATTATTGCTCTTACAAGTTATCGGCGCGTATATAGGTAAAGATTTTTTAGCTTGGCAAGGAGTAAAAGGCTACTGGATTTTAAGCCGATTAGTTTTACCCTTTATTCTGATTTTATTACTGGCTATCCCCTTAAATAGACTGTATTTTGCTAAACCTAAAATTAATCGTGAAAGTCTATTGTTTATCGTGTTCTCCTCAGGTTTACTCTTGTGCTTATTCGTCTACTTACAGTTTTTTTCCGCAGACTACTTGGATCATTATCGCCATGGTCGCTCCTTGGAATCGCTTAGAGAAGCGGGTGCTTTTCAACGATTTCTCATTTTTACCACTTCAACCCTTATCGGTTGGGAAGTCCTTCACCGTGGTTTTTTATTAGGTGGCGGTCTATACTGTTTGACCAAACATTTTAAACTTCACCCGACAGCAGCTGCAATTATCATGGTCATGATTGTCTGTGTATTTGAAGTGTTATTTCACATTAAAAAGCCTATTTACGAAGCGATAGGCATGTTAGTCGCCTCTCCCTTATTATCTTATTTAACCATCAAAACTCGTAGTTTATGGCCAGCATTAACTTTTCATTTGTTGATTGAAATAATGTTTGGATTTTCTGCTTTTTATTACACCGTCCATTAATTTCTGCACCGCTTTAGTCGCCTTGCTCGGTATTCATAAAATAGTTAATGCTATAATAAAGAAAATGTGAATATAATCGCTTTCATTGCTGCAAACAATTTAGGTGTACACCCATCCTAAAATAATCAAGGATACTTACTCATAATGCTTAAATAAAAAGCTTTGTCCTATGAAAAAACATCAAGGCAAACGTTTTTAATACTTGGCTTTATAAGTACTTCTCGATCGGTAGTCGTTGCAATAAATATGATTTTATTCGTTCCCATCGGCCAGTATCTGGCTCATTTGTCCAGATTTTCGTATCCGAATACCAACGCAGTTTTCCTTCATGTAAGTTCAGCCGCCAGCTATTATCTTCGTGCATTGCCTGTTCAATATCATCAGCAAGACTTTCCGCAATCGCTTGATTTTCAATGATCAGCAGAGACTCAGTATTGAGGTAAGTTGAACGTAAGTTGAAATTAAAGGAGCCAACAACCGCAATTTTTCGATCAAAAACAAATGACTTTGCATGAAGGCCGTAGGCCGCTGTCGGGGCGCATTTTGACAAGTCTTTAGTCGATTGTTCACACAGTTTTGTCTCTGGTTTTAACTCGAACAGTTGCATGCCATGCTCAAGCATGTCCTGACGTCGACCTGCGTAGCCAGAATGATTAGTGATCAGGTCGTTAGAGGCCATTGAATTGGTCAATGCTTTTATCTGAATGCCTTTGTTAGTTAACTTTTGTAACGCTGCCAGTTGACGATCATCAAGTATCAGATAGGCAGATTCCAATACGATTTCTTGGTTCGATTGTTGAGCCAACTCGGCTAATAATCTGGCGGTAGCTTTGGGCTTACTGGTGTCACTGCTATCAATAGGAACAGGACGATCAGAAATAAAACGAGCAGGAACCCAGGATAAGTTGTCCATCAAACCCATTAAGAAGAGTTTTGCCTTTTCGTTTCCTACTGGCAACGTGGGGTAATGACTGTAGCTAGGTGCGGATACTTCATCTGACATAGCTAGCTCTATTGAAGTTTTATCGGCCAGTAAGTTAACAGGATAAGACCAAAGACTGTCCCAGTACTGTGCAAAGCTAGCTTGAATATCGGGTACCACCGATCCTGCTACCAGTACATCACGATCACGAAAATTGATTTCATCAGACAGGTCAAAGTATTCATCGCCGATATTGCGGCCACCAATAATAGACAGAGCACCGTCGACGGTAAATGATTTATTGTGCATACGGCGGTTTAAACGGGAAAAATCACTCAATACATTCAGCCACTTAATTAAGCCGCGACGACTGGGTATAGGATTAAATATGCGGATTTCTATTTGAGGATGTCGATCAAGTGTCGCAAGAAGATCCTCCCGTTCGTTAAGGTTAATATCATCAAGCATTACCCGAATTCGTACACCACGATCTGCAGCTGCTATCAAACGTTTTGCCAAGTAACGACCCGAAGCATCTGCATTCCATATGTAATACTGGATATCGATACTAAACTCAGCCGTTTCAACCAGTGCTAACCGCTGAGCCAAAGCATCCCAGCCAGAATCTATCAACAGTACTGCGCTCATTTCGGGCTTAGCTTGTACGGGTCGATAAGCATCAACCAATTCAGACAATGTACTTTTTGGCTGCGTGACTATTGGCTCAATAGGATGTTCAATCTCCTCGGGAAGCGACGCACAGCCAGCGAGCATAGTAACTAAAAGCAGGAATATACAGATATGTTGGATCACGGGCATTTATTATACTTCCTTTTTAACTTAGATTGAGCTTAGATTGAGCTTAGGTTTAACTTGGCCAAGGCCGATTTTAGCTGTGGCAATTCTTTATCAGTGGCTAGACCAAATCGTAGTGCATTTTGTTCATCACATAAGCGAACATATATACCAAGTTGGCAGAGTTGCTCAAAAATATCTTTAGCATGTGTTAACCGCACAGTTTTGAATAATGATGTACCACTTATATTATCAATAGGTGTGTCATTTACTACACCACTTTCGGTATTAATTTTCATGTCCGTCACTACGTTGTTAAACCATTGTCGCAGTAATTCTTCAAGCTGGTTAGATAAATAGAGTAACTTACTGAGCAAGGCGTTGCTGACCAAGGTTAAACTCGGCTCAATGTCTTTACTGCTTACTTGTGCGCCTTTGCCTAAGGTCACCGATTGTATGGTTTTACCATGATAACTGGCGCTGCCACCTAAGCGAATGCCAAGTACTGTCGCACCTGCGGCCATAACCCAACCACCATTAAGGCTTTTATATTGTCGTCCTTGAATTTTTGCATTGTCTAGCGCAATGAGTAACGGGCCCTGGCAGACATAAAGTAAGCTCGTGATCTTAGCTGTCGGCCAACCCAAAAAATCATCCATGCGGGCTGCAAACCAGCCAAAGTAAATAAAACGCGAGTTTTTATACCCCCACATTGCATCTAAAGTATTGCTCAAACGATGTAATATTACTAAGGGTGCACCGCCAATGGCGAACCATACCACAGTGGCAATGACCGCATCATGACCATTTTCTAACATTGATTCCGTGGTCGCGCGGGCTATTTGTTGTTCATTTAATTCGTCCGCAGGAATTGGTTTAAACCCCCGTCTTTAGACGGGATAGCTTTTAGCTAGTAGTTGCGTTTATTATATAGGGTATGAAATATCGTAATGGTTCACATACCAAATATAAAATAGAATATCACTTTGTTT
>JBAHZV010000162.1:0-36509 GCA_037132845.1 Psychromonas sp. | reverse complement strand
GAGTTTAATTGTTTCATGTGAAACAGTTAAACTCACAGGTCAGTCTCTCACCCTCATAAAAGGAGATTATTTAGGTTTATCTTCACCAATATAATTTGAGCTTGTATCCACCATACTAATTTTACATCCTAGAAATAAACTAATAATTAAAGCGACAATAATAAAACCTGAGAGAAAAATCATGGCAATCAAAAACCAAAGTAATTGAATCTCAAAAATGATTTTGTTGTCACTCTTTTCTAATCTAACTAGGCGATATTTTAAAAAATTCAATATGCTTTTTCCATCTATTTTGATCTCAGTTTTCATCGCTAATACCTGTTTATTTATTGTTTTTAATACTTTCATTTTCAAACATATTAGCTCATAGAAAGCTTACCTTATCCTACGCATTTAAAAAATAGGATAATATTACCGAGAGAGAGATGTAAGCATCAAATGAAAGTGAGTTATTCCATGTTCTACTCAAAGACTCACACGTACCAGATAATGTTTATTGGAAGAGTATGCGTATATTATTAAGATAATGATAGGCTTGTTTCATGTGAAACATTGTTGATTGTACCTATTTTATAACGAACCTATAACCTTATATATTCGTTATAAAAGGATTAATTATAAAGGGCATTAATTTCATCGGCCAAAATAGTGATGCCACGACGAACAACATCTTCATCTTGGGCATAATTAAGTCGGATACATTCTTGTGTATGTGGCCATTGTTGATCTAAGCCCGGGAAAAAATAATGCCCTGAAACAACGATAAGACCTTGTGCTTTTAATCGTTTATATAATTCATTCGAACTAATGGGTAAGTCTTTAAACCAAAGCCATAAAAAAAGAGCGCCTTCTGCTTTATGGATTTTTAAGTTTTTAGTCACGACTTTTTGTTGTAATAATTTGATCGCTATTTGTGATTTTTTATAATAAAACGGCTTAATAACCTCATTACTGAGCTTTATTATCTCTTTTGTTTTTACCAGTGGCAGTGCTATTTCAGGGCCAATACCACCCGGTGATAGCGCCATAATACCAGAAAGGTTAGACATTGCTTTAATAATGACTGGATTCGCGATAACAATGCCACATCGTGCACCAGGCAAACCAAATTTAGACAGACTCAAACAGAGAATAGTATTATCATTCCAGAAGGGCGTTACCTCTTCAAAGATGATATTAGGAAAAGGAGTGCCGTATGCATTATCGATGATAAGTGGAATATTATTAGCGTGTGCCAATTGATCAAGATGAATAATTTCTTCATCGGTTAATACATTACCGGTTGGGTTAGTCGGACGAGATACACATATTGCACCGATATCCTCATCTATTTCTAATGCATCAAAATCGATATTATATTTAAACAAACCATTTTCAAGTTCATTAATTTTTGGACGAACAGCAATAAAGGCATCTTCTGAGATACTTGCATCGGCATAACCGATGTATTCAGGCGCAAGAGGAAAGAGTATTTTCTTCTTTTTCCCTTCACTAAAATTCCCACCTAATAGATTAAAAAGATAGAAGAATGCATTTTGACTACCATTGGTTAGCATAATATTGTCGCTGTTGAGGTCCCAGTCATAGAGATCATTAAAAAGTGCGACCAATGCATTAATGAAACTATTTTTCCCCTGTGGTCCATCATAGTTTGAAAGGGTATTGAGCAACTTTCCTTCCACTAGCAACTGTTGCATTAGTTCAGTTAAACGCGTCTGAATAGCAGGAATAGATGCAGGATTACCCCCACCCAGCATTAGAATATCATCGCCTCCTTGCACACCTGCATTAAGATCATCCATTAATTCAGTTATACCTGAATGTTGCGTAAATTTATTTCCGAATAGTGAGTAGGGCATGTTTTTCCTAAGTGCTAAGTGTAAGCGTCTTTAATAAACAGAATCATGTTTCACGTGAAACATGATTCTTATTTTTCTAGGCGTCAGGACTCTAAGTGTAGAATGTTGTTATAAAGTATCTCTATAATATGATGACTAACCTTCAATTTCACATCTATCATCCTCATACAAACCCTTAATATCATGTCCATATGATACATATTCAGTCGAATAACGATGGGTTTTCAACACAGTGCTTTAGTAAAAGTGTTTCACATGAAACACTTTTACTAAAAAACCAAACAGAGCAAACAAAAAAGCTCAGTAAAAACTGAGCTTTTTAAAAGAAAGTTAAGCTTACCTACTCAGTGAAAGGGGTTTTATAAAACCGAGACATCAGCAACTTGTAAGAACAAATTACGTAAACGGTTTAAAAGAGCTAAACGATTCTGTTTTACAGCTTCATTTTCAGCCATCACCATGACATTGTCAAAGAACAGGTCCACAGGGGCTTGTAGAGAGGCGAGTTCAAACAAGGCAGACTCGTAGTCTCCAGTTTTAAATAAAGGGCTTAGCTTGCTTTCTAGAGAGCTTAATTTTTCAGCAAGTGCTTTTTCAGCGTCTTCTTTAAATAAATGCTTATCAACATTGCTATTGATTTCACCTTTCACCTTAGCAAGGATATTTGAAATACGTTTATTAGCAGCCGCAATAGGAGCCGCTTCTGGTAACTCTTGAAACTTAGCAACGGCCTGAATACGTTTTTCAAAATCAACGGGTTTAGTTGGGCGACGATCCAGTACCGATTGAATTAATTCAGTGCTGAAACCCGTTGCTTGGTAAGCTGCACGGAAACGCGCAAATAAGAAATCAACGACATCATTAACAACATTATCATTACTTAATTTATCGCCATATTGTGATTTAGCAATTTCAACTAATTCAACGATGTCTAAATCGAGCTCTTTATCTTTAATGATACGCAATAAACCAATGGCAGCACGACGAAGTGCAAACGGGTCAGCGGCACCTTTAGGTGCTTGGCCAATGCCAAAAATACCAACTAAAGTATCTAATTTATCAGCAAGAGAAACCGCACAAGCAACTAATGATGTGGGTAACTTATCCCCCGCAAAACGGGGTAAATATTGCTCATTTAGCGCAATGGCAACGGCTTCATCTTCACCATCAAAACGCGCATAATACATGCCCATTACACCTTGCACATCCGGAAACTCTAACACCATTTCGGTCATGAGATCTGTTTTTGAAAGTAAACCCGCACGTTGTGCGTGTTTGGTATCTGCTTTTATTTGCAGGGCAATATCTTCGGCGATATTAGCAATACGCTCAGATTTTTCTTTTAACGTGCCAAGTTCTTTTTGGAAAAGCACCGTAGACAGTGACTCTAAACGACTGGCTAATGTTTTCTTTTTATCTGTTTCAAAGAAGAATTCAGCATCGGCTAAACGTGGACGAATGACTTTTTCATTGCCTTCGACAACCGCATTAGGATCACGACTTACGATGTTCGACACAAAAATAAAGCGCGGTAATAAATTACCTTCTTTATCTAATACCGGAAAATATTTTTGATTATCTTTCATGGTATATATCAATGCTTCAGAAGGTACATTTAAAAATTTCTCTTCAAAAGACCCCACTAACGTTACCGGCCATTCAACCAACGAAGTGACTTCTTCAAGTAGCTCTTCATCGATTGCTGCCACACCATTTTCATGAGCGGCTAAAGCTTCAACCTGCTCACGGATAATAGCTTTACGGCGCTCATAATCGGCAATAACTTTACCGCTATCATCCAATAAGGCTTCATATTCATCCGCATGATTAATGGTTAATTCAGCTGCACCTAAGAAGCGATGACCACGGATGGTACGATCCGATTCAACACCTAATAATTCACCATGGATTAATTTTTTGCCAAATAACATACAAACCGTGTGCACTGGACGAATAAACTGTGTAGCGGTTGCCCCCCAACGCATGGGTTTAGAAATGGGCAATTTAGCCAGTGCCTGAGCAGCAATAACAGGAATCAATTCAGCCACTTTTTTGCCTTTCACGGCAGCTTTAAATAACAACCACTCACCTTTGTCTGTCACTAGGCGTTCCGCTTGCTCAACACTTATACCATTCGAGCGAGCCCAGCCTTGCGCAGCTTTAGTTGCATTTCCATCTGCATCAAAAGCAACACTCACTGCTGGCCCACGCTTCTCAACTACCTTATCCGCTTGCGATCCATGTAAGTTAGTAACCACTAACGCAAGGCGACGTGGCGAAGCGAACCAGTTTATTTTTTCAAAAACAAGATCTGATTTTTTTAATTCAACTTCAAAGTTACTGGCAAAAGATTCAGCAAGTTGACGTAATGATTTAGGTGGTAACTCTTCAGTTCCCAGTTCTATCAATAAATTTTCTTGTAACGGTTGTGACATCGGAGGCCTCTATTTATCTAAGTTTTTACAAAGTGGGAAACCAAGCGCTTCACGCTTCGCATAATAAGTTTCAGCAACCGCTTTTGACATAACACGAACGCGTAATATATAACGCTGACGTTCAGTCACAGAGATAGCATGGCGTGCATCTAACAAATTAAAGATATGCGATGCTTTCATCACCTGCTCGTAAGCAGGTAAAGGCAGATCTGCCACAATCAACTTTTGGCTGTCTTTTTCACATTGATCAAACTGCGCAAATAACGCGTCTACATCTGCGTGTTCAAAATTGTAAGTTGATTGTTCAACTTCATTTTGATGGAAGATGTCACCGTAAGTAAGTTTACCCATTGGACCATCCGTCCAGATGAGATCATAGATACTGTCCACACCTTGAATGTACATTGCAATACGCTCAAGCCCGTAAGTTATTTCACCGGTTACAGGGGAGCATTCTAAGCCACCCACCTGTTGGAAATAAGTGAATTGTGTGACTTCCATGCCGTTTAACCAAATTTCCCAACCAAGACCCCAAGCACCCAATGTGGGTGATTCCCAGTTATCTTCTACAAAACGAATATCATGAATCGAAGTATCAATGCCAATCTCTTCAAGCGACTTAAGATAAAGCTCTTGAATATTCTTCGGTGAAGGTTTTAATACCACTTGAAATTGGTAATAGTGCTGTAGACGGTTAGGGTTTTCACCATAGCGACCATCTGTCGGACGGCGACATGGTTGTACATATGCACTGTTCATTGGTTCAGGGCCAATTGAACGTAAAAATGTTTGCGGATGAAAGGTACCAGCACCCACTTCCATATCAAGTGGTTGTACAATGGCACAGCCCTGTCGAGCCCAGAAATCTTGCAGTGCAAGAATCAGCCCTTGGAACGTTTTTGTATCGAATTTTTGCATGATTTTGGCTTCGAGTTGATTATAAAAAATTGAAGGATATTATACCCGTTATCATTAAATATGCAAAATTCAACAAGTCGTAAAATGAACCTATACTTAGCACAAAAGCAAAGATGACCGCAAAAAACAATCATTTAAAAACAATGACTTGCTCTGATTATTTTATTCAACATCCTAAAAATTTAACCGCGTGACAATTTTGAAAAAGTTTATCTGTATTGCCCATAACGCCTAAACGAGTGACACAATAAAACATATTGATGAATCACAGGCCTAAAGACCAATAAGCTTCCTTGAATACCAGTAAGGCATTAATAAAGTGAGCAGTTACCCTCTACTTTATGCATACTATCAACACCTTTTTTCTTTTATAGCTTAATATGCCAATAAAATTACAAGAAATAGACCTTTATCAGCCCATTAAAAACCATCTACAAAGCTTCGGTTTTGAGGTCAAAGGCGAGATAAAAAATTGTGATGTTGTCGCAACAAGAGGTGATGACATTATCATTGTTGAGTTGAAACTGAGTTTAAATATCACCTTATTATTACAAGCAATGGATCGCTTTAGCTTATCAGATACTGTCTATCTTGCCATTCCTAAACAATGTGGAATTTACAAAAAACAAAACAAACAAGTTAAAAAACTGATCAAACGTTTAGGCTTTGGTTTGATTATTATCGATTTTCAAAAAACACAGCAATATGTGGAAGTACTTTGTGATCCACAACAATATACACCACGCATCAACAAGCGTAAGCAGGGCGCATTATTAAAGGAATTTACACTCCGTATTGGTGACACACAAAAAGGGGGGGCTACGCGAGCTAAAGCAGGATTAACAGCTTATCGCCAACGCTGTATTCGGGTCGCGCAATACCTCATTGAGAAGCCATCTGCGAAAGGTGCTGAAATCAAAAAAGCGATTGGTGAAGAGCAAGCGACTGATTTTTTACGTAACGACTACTATCACTGGTTTGAAAAAATAACGCGTGGAGTCTATCAATTATCGGAAAAAGGTAAAAAAGAGTTACCGGGATGGCTAGAAAAAATGTAGCGAGCCATGCCCGCAATATAACATTTAACCCACCCAACGTTTGAAGATCAACGAAGTGTTAATACCACCAAAAGCAAAGTTATTACTCATCACATAATGACAATCAATCTCTCTACCATTGCCGATAATATAGTCTAAATCGCCACATTCTGGGTCAATATTTTTAAGGTTGAGTGTTGGATTAAACCAACCACTATTCATCATTTCAATGGCAACCCATGCTTCCACGGCACCACAGGCACCTAAAGTATGCCCAAAATAACTTTTCAACGAGCTGATCGGTACTTTTTTACCCAGTGCGCCTTGTGTTGCTTGGGTCTCAGCAATATCGCCTCTTTCCGTTGCCGTGCCATGTGCGGAAACATAACCAATGTCATGTGCGCACAAGTTGGCATCTTTTAATGCCATCTCCATACAGATCTGCATTGTTTCCTGACGGGGTTGTGTCACATGGCTCGCATCACAATTACTTGCAAAACCAACAAGCTCTGCATAAATATGTGCACCACGGGCAACAGCATGTTGATATTCTTCTAATACTAAGGTGCCCGCACCTTCACCGATCACTAATCCATCACGATCTTTATCGTAGGGACTCGGGGCGGATTGAGGATCATCATTTTTTAAACTAGTGGCAAATAAGGTATCAAACACAGCAGATTCTGTTGGGCATAATTCTTCAGCCCCACCAGCAACCATCACTGTTTGTTGACCATATTTTATCGCCTCATAAGCGTAACCAATCGCTTGACTGCCCGATGTACACGCACTACATGTTGGAATAACACGTCCGCGCAAACCAAAAAACAAACCTACATTCACAGCAGCGGTATGCGGCATCATTTGTACATAAGAGGTGGCAGTGATCGCTTTAGTGGTATTTTCAGTCAACATCACAGCAAACGCGCCAATCGCTGGAGGACTGCCTGTTGAAGAGCCATAAGCAATGCCTGTTTGACCATTGGTAAGGACATCTTCACCAATTAAACCGCTCTGTATTAATGCATTTTCAGAAGCAACCGTGGCCATTTTGGCAACACGACCCATGCCTCGAACTTGACGGCGTTTATAATGACTTGGCACTTCAAAGTTATCGATAGGACAAGCAAGTTTGGTATTTAAACCATCAAATTTCTCATAACTTGGCATGTATTGAGTCGCATTTTTACATGCCTTTAATTTTTGTTGTACTGTTTGCCAGTCATTACCGAATGCAGTCACCCCAGACATACCTGTTACTACCACTCTACACTGCGTCATTACACCATTCCTCCATTTACACTGATCACTTGGCGCGTTATATAAGCGGCCACATCAGACATTAAATAACTGACCAGACCTGCCACCTCTTGTGGTTTACCCATGCGACGTAATGGTATCAGTGGCATGGCATATTCTTTAACCTCTTCACTTACCATGCCCGTATCAACGAGGCCTGGTGCAACACAATTAACCGTGATTTTACGTTTAGCGACTTCCAGTGCGAGCGCTTTGGTGGCACCTATAATACCCGCTTTAGCCGCGCTATAATTGGTTTGACCACGATTGCCCACCAGCCCAGAAACAGAGGCAATAGTAACAATTCTGCCACCTTTGCGTCGCTGCACCATCGGCATAACACAGGGATGTAATACATTATAAAAGGCATCTAAGTTAGTATGCACAACACGATCCCATTCATCCCCCGTCATGGCAGGAAAAACAGTATCATAAGTGATTCCCGCATTGCTCACAACACCATAATAAGCGCCATGTGTTGCTATATCGGCTTCTAAGACCTCTCGACACTGCTCTCTATCACCAATATCAAATTGTAAAACGCGCCCCGTTCCTCCGAATGCAGTGAGACACTCAAGTGTACTTAATGCGCCGTCTTTATCGCTCATATAATGCACTGCGACAGTAAAACCATCTTTAGCCAATTGCACCGCAATAGCACGACCAATGCCTTTACTTGCGCCAGTGACGAGTACTTGTTTAGTCATTGTTTTTTCCATTTAGCATCTCGTTTAATTGTTCTTTATTGGGTAAAAACACGTTCAGTTGTGCACTTGCTAAAAGGTTGCCATTGGATTTTATCAAGCAGGAAAAAGCCCCCATGCCTTCACTTTCCATTAGTTTTTCTGCATAAATATCAAGAGTATCTCCCTCATAAAAGAGGGCAGATTCCGTATTATAACGGCGCGCACCTAATAAGAAACCGATTGACGATGACTGGCCTTTTAGAAAGCATTGATAACCCGACCATGCAGCAATCGTTTGCGCCATATATTCGATTCCCAGCCACGCGCCAATGGTTTTACTTTCAGCGATAAAAAACGGGCTCTTAGCACTTATAAAAACTTGGCAATGAATGGTGTTTTCATCAACGGCAATTAAGTTATCAATTAATATCATCGGTGCTTGATGTGGCACTAATGAAGCCACCGTTGGCAGTTTAATTGTTTTTTTCATGCTTTATTATTCCAAAAATCAAACTCACATTATTACCACCAAAAGCAAAAGAGTTGCTTAACACGGCTGTTTTTTTCAGCTTTTCAGTTTCACCAGCAACAAAAAGAATAGGCGCTAAAGAACCATCAAACTTCCCATCATTTATCTGCCGTGGAAGAAAGCTATTTTCTTGCAATAAAAGACAACAAATACTTGCCTCTAATATTGAAGCTGCGCCTAATGCGTGGCCCGTTAATGGTTTTGTTGAGCTTACCGGTGTGCGGTCTTTAAACAACGAATAAATAGCCTTAGATTCCATGGCATCATTTAATTTCGTAGCCGTTCCATGTGCATTGATATAACCAATATCATCAACACTCAAATTAGCATCTATTAGTGCTTTTTGCATCGCTTCAATTGCACCTTTACCTTCCGGATGAGGCGCAGAAATATGATGGGCATCAGAACTATCCCCGCAACCGAGCAAAGCTAACCCAGAACTGTTTTTGTTTTTTGATAACAACATAAAAGCAGAGGCTTCACCGATATTAATGCCTTTACGATTTTCACTAAAAGGCAAACAAGCATGGTGAGAAAGTGCTTCTAAACAATGAAAACCATTGAGTGTCAGTTGGCACAATGAATCACACCCGCCGACGATGACAGCATCAACTAAGCCTGCATTTAAGAGACGTTTAGCAGAGATAAAAACACGTCCCGAGGATGAGCAAGCGGTAGAAATAGTATAGGTCGGTCCCGCGATGGAAAAATAATCAGCAACAAACTGCCCAAGATTACCTACCTCTTGCTGGTGGTAGTGGTAATCATCAGGCAATCCCTTAGCCAACGCAATTTCACCGTCGCTAATACCTGAAGTACTGGTGCCCACAACAACTGCCACACGATCCAAGCCAAACTGTTTAATTGCTTGTTTAATTTGCTTTTCAATTGTGACTAGCGAGGAAAGTGCTAAGCGATTATTGCGGGTGTTTTTATGTGTTAGACGAGCAGGAACGTTGGGTAATGGTGCCAGGACTTTACCCACGACTGTCGATTTTCCATCGTTCAACCATCCAGACTCAGCCAACATAGCCGCTGGTTTTTCCCCAGCAAGCACCGCAAGCTGCTGTGCTTGGTTATCACCTAAAGCGCTATTCATGGCCAGTGCATGAATATATATTGCCTGCGTATGCTTATTATCCATCATATTTTGATTATTACTTTATGTAAACAGTCTTTGTGGTTACTCATTATTTTTCATTCTCTTTGTTTCAATAATAATGGTGTAATCTAAAGGGTGATGCTTAAAGATTATTTTGCCTTCTAAATAAGGTTTTTTCTGGTAATCAATGCTAACAATTAGCTCACCATGCTCATCAAATAACAAACGCTGTAGATTATTTTCTTTGAGTGTCCAAGCAATATTTGCCAGTGGTTTATCCCATGAACTTTTAGGCCAAATGGCCAGCATGACATTAAACAAGATCTGCTCTGCTGGAGGTAATGTGTTACCGAACCCGGTGATCACATTGGTTTCTATCTTATTACCAACATCATGACCCCAATAGGTGAGGCTTAATAGTTTAACCCCCCAAGCAGAGAAACCGGCCAAAACAACTTTTTGGGGGTTAACCTGTAACTGCACTAAAAGTGTTTGTTTGCTCTCATCACTCCATTGGGCAGTGATTAACTGACTGACATTAATGGTTTGTTGTAATGCTTTAGGCTGAGGTAAATCAACACGCTGCTTGGCTGATACCTCTACTTGCACGGAATGCATGGCCGGCGACATTTTTGGCGATAGTGAGCATGCACTTAACAACATCAAAAGACTGACCATGATCACTTTCAATTTATTTCTCTCTCTTATTTTGCATTGCAAAGGGAGCCAACAACCAAGCAACAATAATACCTGTTAATACAGTCACGCCAAAACCTTGAATAGCTTGGGTTTCACTTAATGCTAACAAACCAAAAGACAACACCGTCGTTATTGCAGACAAGGTAATGGCAAGCAATGTGTTTTCGCTACGCGTTGCGTGTTTTTGCTCGGCAAAAAACAAAGTGTAATCAATGCCAATGCCCAATACCAATAACAGTGCAAGTAAATTAAAAATAGTAATGGGTATCGCAAATGCAGCCGTAATGGCAAGTGCAACAAGACCTGCAACAAAGGGCGGGAGTAAGACTTTAAAGGCCTTTTTAGCGCCGTAATACCCTACCAGTAAAAGTGCAATTAAAAAATAGACGGCCAATAACATTTCACCAATAAATACGCGATAATGCGCAAAGATAGTCGAAACCTCGGTGGCTTTATCAAGTACGGTGATATCACTCTGCTGGCTAATATATGTTTCAACCAACAGAGCTTGGTGCTCAGGGTTTTTTATATCATTTAATACCACCACCGTTGCATATTGCCCCTCTATCTCACCTAACCATAAAAAGCCCAACGCCTTAGCAACAGAGGAGTTTAAATATTCACCCATCAACAAGGGTTTAAATGATTGTTTAAAAGTGATCATTTCTTTGAAATTTAATTTTTCAGATAAGACTTCAGCTTGATGCTCATAGAGCGATTTTATCTGCAGGTAGTTCTGCTGTTGTGTCTGTAGTGAGGGGATAAATTGATCCACTGACTGCACACTTTGGATCACACCATCAGCCTGCCATTGCTTAAAGGTGGTCGATAATTGTTCTAAGCGCCGTAAGAGTAACTCTTCAGAGCTTGCTTTTATTAATAATAATCGCTGTTGGTAGCCTACGCCGACAATGCCTTTTATGGTTTTCTCTTGTGAGATTAACGCCTCTGGCATGGCTTGCAGTTGGCGAATATCATCATCAAAATGAACCTCTGTAAGCCCAACCAAGGCTAGCACAACCAATATACTGGGTAATAAAACTTGTATTTTTTTAGACTGCCAGCATTGTAACCAGACACGAAAATAAGCTAAGTTAGGTTGTTTCGTTTTACTGGGGGTTTTAGCTAATGCCGGATAGCATAAAACCACCGTTAAATAAGCACAGAGCAAACCAACAATCGAAAATAATGACAGTTGCTGCAAACCGGGAAAGGGGGCCATCAACAAACCAAGATAGCCAATTAAACTGGTTATTAAACCCAGTGTTATTGCATTAAAAATATTTTTTAGGCCGTCACTGGCATGCCAGTCTTTCTCATCAACCAAACGCTCCGTTAAATAGTGAAAGGCATAATCAATCGACACACCAATCAAGCTTGCGCCAAAGACCAAACTAAAAAGGTGCACTTTTCCAAAAACCCAAACGGTACAAACAAAGGCGACCAGCAAACCACAACCAATCGACAAAAGGGCGAGCATTAGAGGCAGGGCACTGCGATAAACCAATAACAGCAATAACATAATACCGATTAACGAACCAAAGCCGATGGTACTAATTTCACTCTTTGCACTGTTTGTGCCGTAGGCTGCATAAAAGAGCGTACCGGTATGTAATAGTTTCACGTGAAACTGTTGTTCAACGTCATTTTCAAGCCCTTGCAATTGTGGAAGCAAGCTTTGTAAATGGCTATCGTATGCATCCCCCGCTAAATGAGCTTGAATAAGTAAATAGGCGTTATCATCGACTTGGCTTAACAAATAGTTTTGATAAAGTAAAAAGTTGTTATTACTGTTGCTACGCGCATTAAGATAATCTCGAAACAGCAGAAAGGGATCAGACTTTAACTCCTGACCAGAAACGCCCGAAAAGGGATTGTAAACCTGCTGAATAACATGATGAGTACGGCCTTCAGGGTTTGTTTGTAAATTCAGCTTAGAGGCTTCACTGAGTAACTGTGCGCGATAGGGGAAATAGAGCGCCCCCCAAGCCTGCTGCTGTTCGTCGCTCACGGTGGCATTGACCTGAGCAAACAATCCTATCTTTGATAACCTGCCTGTAAAGTGTTTAGCCGCACTCACTAAGTTATCTCTGTTCTTCCCCTTGAGCACAAAAACAACACGATTATTCATGCTGTCAGAAATCTGTTCAAACGCTTTTTGTGCAAACTTATCTTGTTTGTTTTCAGGAAGTAAGGCGAGAACATTGGTTTCTATTGGCCACTTATTTGAGAATACGGTTTGCTGTATCAGCACGGCGCTACAAAAGACCATAAACAGGCTCCACAGGAGCAGCTTTTTAGAACTCGAAGGCATCTTTATCTTGCGGGCTAAGTTGTGTTTGTTGCCTAACATTAGTGAAATTGATGACCGAGGAGTCTCCCTTTAACTCAATTAAAGTCAGCCTTTGTATTTGATTTTCACCTTCGATATCAATGTATTTAAAGATGTTATTTAAGGGCGGTTGTTTGGGCTCTAGGTGTAATCGCCAATGGCCTTTTTTATTCGCTGTTAAAGACAGGCTAAATTGACTTTCAAGGGCGCTTAAATCTCCTTTAAATAACGATAAAAAGAAATGGCTAAAATAAAAAACCATCGGATTATCTTGTGCGTCAATAACCGCTGCATCTTGACCCTCAAACTGTTGACGTAATTTATCTTTCGCGAGTACTAAGACAACAGGAAAAGGGTTGTGCTGTCGCCAAATCAAGCCTTGTTGCTGACTTAATAAAAACGCCCCATCTGATAACAAAGGCTGATTAAACATTTGTAGTGTTTTCGATTGGCTAAAGTCACCACGTAATATCTGCTGCATCATTAATTGTTGCTGTAACTGCTCAAGCGTTAACGCAGTAAGCGAAAATGAGCAGAACAATAAAAAAGAAAAAACGATTTTTTGAAACAATCTCATGCTAAACAAAATAAGGCTCCAGTTTTTTAGCAAGTAATGTCGGAGATGCAAAACACATCTCCTCGGTTTTCATATCAACCGCCACCTGGCGTGTATAACCTTTGGTCATTCGCTTGCCTGTTTGCGCATCATAAATAACATAATCAATTCGCAAATAATTTTCCCAAGCGCTCAATTTAGCAGTAATACGGATTGCATGATTAAAGGGGATCGCTTGAACATATTTTACATAGCTATCAATAACCGGCCAAACATAACCAGAATCAACCATATCACGATAGCTATAATTGATTTTCTCCATTAATAAACGCCGCGCTTCTTCAAAAAAACGAAAATAATTCCCATGATAAATAACGCCCATCGGATCCGCATCTTGAAAAGAAGTCACGAGCCTAACTTCCGCCATTAAATTAACTTTTTGTTCCATCATAACCACCCCTAATAAAGGTCCCATTTTTCAGTTTGAATAAAAACCATAAAGTTACGTAAATCCGCTTCTAAGGGGCGGTCTTCATTAACAAATGTAAACTCATTTAAGACTGACGCCATCATTGTTTTTAAGCTGTCACTAAAATGTGACTCATCAAGTTCTTTTTCACGCTTGCGGATCTGTAATGCTTGCGTAGCCGCTAATAAACAGGCAGAGGTCACTTGCTCTGTTAATACCAGAACGCGCAAACAGTCACGAGATGCAATGGTCCCCATGCTCACTTTGTCTTGGTTATGGCACTCGGTAGAGCGTGAAAAGACACTTGCTGGCATGGTGTTTTTAAGCGCTTCAGCGGTCCAAGCAGAAACACCAATTTGCACCGCTTTAAAACCATGATTAATGGGTTTACGTGCGCCCTGTGCACCAGTTAAGTTAAAAGGCAAGCCGTTATTAAATTTGTAATCCATCAGTTGCGCCATTTGACGATCTAATAAATCGGCAATATTAGCAACGGCTACTTTTAGAGTGTCCATGGCCATCGCTATATGACCACCGTAAAAATGACCACCGTGTAAAACACGTTCATTATCACCATCAATAATAGGGTTGTCATTGGCACTGTTTAATTCATTTTCTATCATCGATCGTAACCACGGCAAGGTGTCTTGTAACACACCAATGACATGAGGAGCACAGCGTAATGAATAGCGATCCTGTAAACGGTCACTATTGCGTGGAGGTGACTCCGCTTGTAAATCATTGCGTAACCAAGCAGCGATTTGTTGTTGTCCAGCATGTGGTTTTACCGCAAATAATGCCTCATCAAAGTGGAAGTCATTGCCATGCATGGCAACAGAAACCATGGCGGTTATTTTGGTGGCCATTTTTGCTAAATATTGAGCACGTTTAAAGGCTAAACAAGCCAATGCTGTCATCACCGCAGTGCCGTTCATCAATGCTAAACCTTCTTTTGGCTGTAGTACGATAGGTTTAATCTTTAATTCATGGAAAACATCCATAGTGGGGCGTATTTTACCTTTATAAATAACTTCTCGCTCTCCAATTAAGGTAGCCGCTAGATATGAAAGGGGGGTTAGATCGCCACTTGCACCCACCGAGCCTTCTTCTGGAATACGTGGTGAAATATCAAGATTAATAAAGGTGATTATCTGCTTTAACAAATCATGTGTTACCCCAGAAAAACCCTGAGAAAGAGAACAGAGGCGTGTGGCTAAAACGGCTTTTGATTGCTTTTCGGTTAAGTTTTCACCTAAACCACAACCATGAAAACGCGTTAAATGTAACGGTAACTCCGCCACTAAATCAGCAGGAATAGCAACGCTACAAGAGTCTCCATATCCTGTTGTCACACCGTAAATAACCCCTTCTTCTTTTAATAATGATGCCAGAAATGCAACACCACGATCTATTTTAGCAATATATTCAGGACTACTGTTCATTTCTGCATTCGCTCCCTCAGAGAGGGCGACAATGTCTTCAATGGTTAGGCGTTCTGCACCAAATTTAATGTTTTGTTGTTTCTTTATCATTGCGGCTTCCAGTTAACGTCCAAAAATCAAAAAAGTTGTACCACTGTAATGGGGCTTTTAATGTATAAAATTGTAACCGTTGCGCATATTGTGTCACAACCTCTTGAAAAGCTTTCTCTCGTTGCCCACGAGGCAATAATATTTGTTGCCTAAAGCGTTCAAAATAAAGATCAAAGTGTGCTTCTTTTTGACGCTCATCACGCAATCCAAACAAGAGATAGACAGGCGCTTTAAGTAGCGAAGCTAAAAGGAAGGGTCCCTGTGGAAAAGGAGCGGGTTTACCAAGAAAATCGGTCCAAACAACCTTATTTTCAATACTTGCCGAGGTGCGATCCGCCACAATAACCACCCATTCACCCGCATCTATCTTTTGATCTAATATGATGGCGGTTTCTGGACCTATCTTACTCACTTGAATCACATTAAGGCTAGAATCAGGATTAATCGCTTCCATCACCGCAGTAAAGCGCTGTGAATGTTCGGTAAAAATCAGTGCGTTAATTTTCAGATCCTGATGGCGGTGACTAAGCGCACGAAACAACTCCAAATTACCAAGATGAGAGCCTAAAATAACACAACCTCGGGGCTGGCTTTTTGCTTCGCGAATAATATCTTCATTATGAAGTGTGATGTTTTTTATTGAAAAATCGCCTTTCCAAGCCGCCAATTTATCGAGCATAGTTTCAGCAAAAGAATTGAGATGGCGAGACACTGTTAACGGTGCCGGTAATTGAATATTATGAGCACAGGCATAAATTTTTAAGTGGGTGAGGTATTGCTTTGAAATCGAATGTTTAGAGAGCAGGCTGTAATACAGGATCACTGGATTTAAACAACATTTAAAAATCTCACGACCAAATAAAGAATAAATGCCTAACAATAATTTTATACCGTAATATGTCCCTAATTCTGCTTGTTTTGACCAATGGGTCAATGATTTTTGCAGGCGATTTTTACGCGTTAATAACCGCGGTAAGCGTATTAACATGCCCAAAAGAAGGCAAGTATGCATTTTACTGATACGCACATTATCAGCAAAGAGTTGAAAATGTGAAAGACCATCCACAGGATAAATAACCTTCGTCTTAACGCTACGAATTTCGATATCACTCCAAAAGCTTTTTACCATGACTTCGGTATCAAAATCCATGCGTTTACCCAAGTGCTGACGATTAATAACGTCATTTAATCGTTCCACAGGATAAGATCGAAAACCACACATACTGTCTTTTATTTCAAAAGAAAGTGTTTCTAGCCACACACAAACATGAGTAATATAACGCCCATACAAACGACCCTTAGGGACACTTTCGTCATAAATAGGTCGACCAGAAATAAGCGCTTGCGGATACTTTTTCGACTCTTTAATTAATTCGATTAAAGAAGTTAAGTCATGTTGGCCATCCGCATCTATTTGTAAAGCATGGCTAAAGCCCAATTGAAGTGCTTGCTTTAACCCAGCTATAACAGCAGCTCCCTTACCTTGGTTAGCGACTAGCCTGATAATTTTTGCATTAGGCGCGAGGCTATCTATAATGCGCTGTGTTTCTGTTTGACTACCATCATCAATAATAATAATAGGGTAGGAAAAATCCCTGGCCAACTGCGCAACAATGGCGGTAAGGGTTTTTCCGTGGTTATAACAGGGGATAAGGAAACAAGGATTAAATGAACTCATTAAGCATTTTCCAATTTTATACGCCCTGAAGCGTGAGTCTTATTTTCACCAGAAGTATAAGTAAAATAGAGCTTTTGTTTTTCTTTTTCCCAACGTAACGTTAATAATACACGTGTATTAGGTAAAATAGGTTGCTGAAATTTAATGACCTCCATCCCCTTAAAAACGCCATCACAATCAAGTAATTTTTTACCGTAATAGATAGCCCAATCAAGCTGCACAACACCTGCAAGTACGGGGTAATGTTCAAAGTGCCCTTCAAAATAAGTAATGTCAGGGTCAATTTGTAATAACAAGGTCGCGCTATTTGCGACGATACTTTGCTCTATAATGGTTGCTTTATGTCGTATTTTTTTCATCTTCATTTAAATAACGCGGCTATTTCTAATGCCAAGCGCTTACCTTGTTTATTGATCGGAATATCGGGCGTTATACGAAAATGACGCGGAATCGCAACAGGTTCAACCCAATCGCGCAAGGCGTGGCGCAGTATTATCCAAAACTTACCCTTGCCAAGAGAAGCTAGCGCTTGCTTACCCTTTGGCGTAAGTTTCAGTAATGCACCCAAAGTAACTCGATGCGCTTCAGTGATCACGATAACGACACTTTCAGCAATCCAAGGCAGGCTGTTAATATGCTTTTCGACCTCGACCAGAGAGATACGTTTTTCTTCAATTTTAACAATGCTGTCGATACGACCGTTTAGCCGAAACTGCTGATTTTCGAACAATTCACATTGATCACTGGTTTGATAATAAGCATGGTTGTTATCACATTCAGTCAATCCCTTACTTAACCAAGGAGATAATAAAGCGAGACAATTTTCACTGCCTAACTTCGTTTTCAGCTGTGGGAAAAAAGTCCAAAGCGAGTCTGTTTCATGTTGTTGACGAAAACCAATGCCACCGGTTTCAGTACTGCCAAAAACTTCAATAGCCGTTTGCTTTAATAACTGCTTACATAAATCAGAAGCATCACTCGAAAGAGGCCCTCCCGATGAAAATACGGCACGATAGTTACCTTGCTTGCCGTCATACACTAAACGTTTTAATAATGCTGGGCTACTGATAAGTATCTGTTTTGGCGTTGTATTAGCAATCACTTGTTCTGGATAGATAATATCTGTTGAGGCAAATGCGCGCCCAGCACACAAGGGCCATAACACACGAAAAAGTAAACCATAAATATGCTGATGTGAAACCGTACTAACAATGCGTGATTGTCCAAGTAAGTGCCCAAATTGATTTTCTAGCGCCTCAATTTCAGTATCTAGCATCAACAGATTTTTTTTAATAGCTTTAGGTGTTCCCGTTGATCCCGAAGTAAAAAGAGTTAAATCAATGGCATCTAAATTCAGGGTTGAAAACTTAAATTTGTATTGCTGGGCATTTTTTATGGGTAAGGTAATAAATGCCGGAACAATTTTTGTTTTCACTAGACCATCACTGATCAATAGATCGAACTCACCAGCAAGGGAGAGGAGCATTGCTGGTTGATGGTTTCCGGGTAAAACCAGCTTTTTCTGCGCGTAAACAGTGGCAAAAAAAGCGACACAGAAAAGATAGCTATCATCACAACATATCGCAATAGAGCAACATTTTTTTGCTTTGATTAACTGAATTAAGACTCTAATATCAGCTAAAAATTGTTGCCAAGTGATTTTTTTATGCGCACTAAAAGCAACACTTAAATTGTCACGAGGAGCGAGTAAAAGATCAGCAAGTGAATTAAAAAGCATTGTTATCTACTTTCTCATTTTTTCTTTTTACCAACATACGCACCATAAACTCCACAACAAATAAGCCACCAGCAAGCAGATAACTAATTAAGCCATTATAAAGTGTCCAAGCGTGTAACGACATAAAGGTGGTTGATAATGCAGTTGCACCATTTAAAACAAAGAAAACACACCAAACCTTGGTTACTTTGTAGGTATAACGAACGGCATAATCAGGTAGTTCTGGGGTTTGTAATCGAGCAAAACGCTCTACCATGCTCTCTTTTTGCCACAGACTTTGCACAAAAATAGAAAACATAACGATGTTCACTATTACTGGGTAATAGGTGAGCCATTGACTATTGTTAAATAAAAAAGCCAGTAAGGTTAAGATGATACCCGCGCCACCACTTAACCAGGCAATATATTTAAGCTCTCGTAAACGTGTTCGATTAGCAACAATAAACCTTAATATAAAAACTATTCCTAATCCCCCTGAAACAGCACCAATCCCCCACTTATTTAATCCATAATACACGCCAAAAGGATAAGCAAATAAAACAATCGCGAGCAGTGCGATTATAATTTTCATTATTTTTCTTTCAATAAGTTTTCTACAGAATCAACCACATCTTTCACGGTTCGCACTAATTTAAACTCGTCGGGTTTGATTTTTTTTCCGGTGATTTTTTGTAAATGCACCACTAAATCAACTGCATCTAAGCTATCCAAATCCAACTCTTGGTATAATTTTGTTTCTAATTCAATATCATCTGCTTGTAATTCAAACAACTCAACCAGCGCACTTTGAATTTGTATGAATATTTCATCTCTACTTAAACTTTTCATTTGTTAATCCTATCGATTTGCACTGATGTATTTTGCTAAATTAGTCACGCAAGCGAAATGTTGACGTGTTTCGGTATCGTCGGCATCAATTACGATATTATATTTCTTTTTGATCGCCAGCCCGAGCTCTAATGCATCAATTGAATCCAACCCTAAACCCTCTCCAAAAAGGGCCACTTCCGACTCAATATCTGTCACGCTCATATCCTCAAGATTAAGCGCATCAATAATGAGTGTCTTTAATTCTGTTTCAAGCTGTTGCATCTTTTTTCACCTGTTTTGATGGGAAAAGAACACCGTCTAAGTGTTTGTTTAATTTTCTTACCGTCAGTGAAGGTAACTCTTCACTATTAATAAATTCATTTATTAATACTTTATCCTTAACGTCCACAAGGAAAAAGGGCTTTTTATCAGGAACTTGATACCACTTACTTTGTTTTGTTAAAAAAAGTGGATCAACAGTAATGTGAACAACTCGTAAGTCTGATGCCGTTTTTAACGCTATTTGTGCTGCACCACGCTGTAACTTAGAGGATAGACCCGCCGTTGTGCGTGTACCCTCAGGAAAAACAAGTAACACATGACCCTTGCTGAGTCTTTCTTCACAATTAATAAGAAGCTTTTCCGGATCTTTATTAGGGATGTAACCTGCAGAAGTAACCACGCCACGCATAAAAGGATTATTCCAGATGGTCTCTTTAACCAAGCAATCACATTGCTTGAGCCGTGAAGTAATTAATACATAATCAATGAGGCTAGGGTGGTTAGCAATAACCAAACAATTACGATCCTTTTTTAATTTATCAGCGCCAATTATTTGGTAGTCTATCGCCCCACTAATACGCATTGTTTCACAAAAAAGGAAAAAAGAAATTTGGATTGTTTTTTGTACCTTAAGCTCTCTTCGCGCTTTATTTTTGCAGGAAAAGGTTAATAAGGGAAAAACAATAAAAGTGAGTGCTAAGCCACCAATGCCAAATAAAGCAAAACACATGCCCGTCGCAAAAATTCTCCACCCTTTGTTTAATTTTATCCAACCGCGCTTCATATCCGCTCCCAAGACCAAAAAAAACGTGCATCGCTGATCACTACACGCTGCTTTTCTTGTATTAGAAAGTCGATGATAGACAAGGTTTGTGGAAATGGTGATAGAAGTGCTGCAGTGCTTTTATCCCAGCTAAGTTGAAATTGTTGACCGGCACTCAACAGGGCAGCAAAAGCATAACCTTGATAAGGTTTATGATCATCACTTTGCCCTTCATATTTTGTGTAGGGTTGTGGTAATGGCTCATCAAAATCAACAACAAGTACTCGGTGGGAAGGATATTCTTGTAGATAAATAGCACTCTCAATGAGTGCGTGATGTAATGTACTTTCAACCGCTGCCAATGAAGTTACAGGTGTCGCTCGATGGCTACTGATAGTAAAGAGACCCGCGGCAGTATTATGTACCGATTGAGAAAAGGCCAGGGGTGATGCATCTTCTCCCTTCATGATATCTTCTATTAGTTTGACGGTACGGGTAAGTTCACCGTGGCGACTAGAAAACACAATATAATCAATTCTTTCTTGCTTGGATATTTGTAATGCACTTTGTAGCGCTAATTTACTTAAACTGCTCATGCGTCGACGCATCATTGGTTTGATTAAATTAACCGCCACCACTGATAATTCATCCGGCCATTGGTTATCATTTATTGACCAATTTAGCCAATTTTCTTGGTTTGTTAAGCCGGGTGATAGCGCCATCCAATTATCAATATTAAAATTGATTAAATTCACGTTAAAACACCACATTTATAGGCAATATACATATATAAACATTATCATTTATTCAATGCTAATGATATTTTACAAGAGAACTATTGTTTGCTTTACGTTAAATACAGAGTGTATTTATCTACATTCGTGCGCATCGTCAGGATCAACTGGGTAAAATAACAACACCGAGTGGATCTAATAATTGCTCCTGTTGCCAATCACAAATTTTAACACCATTTAAATTAATGCGTCGAGGATCTAACCCATTCAATTCACAATAACTAAGGTCGCAATATTGCATATCAAACTGTTCCCAGCTATCAGCAGAGAACTCCCCACGACTTAAATCTGATCCTTTAAAAGAAGCATTTTGTAAGTTTGCTCCTGTCCAGCGGTTTTCAAATAGATCACATTTTTCAATGCACTGCTTTTCAAAGTTTGTGTAAGATAAATTACAGCCAGTAATATATACGGAACAAAAGTAACTTTGATGGGAGATATGATTTACAAAACTAGTTTTAACAAAACTGGCTCCTTGTAAATCACAGTCTCTAAATTCTGCCCCAAAGCCATTAGCATTTTGAAAGTTTGCCATCGCTAACTTACATTGCTTGAAACAAGCATCACGTAAATCTGCATAGTTAAATTGGCATCCCACATTTTCTCCAACATCTATAAATTTGCAATTGATAAACTGCACATCTCTTAAATCTGCGCGACTAAAATTACAAAGATAAAACTGACAGTTCTCAAAAATGGCCTCTTGCAACGATTGATGTGAAAAATCCTGCTCTCTAAAGGTTTTATTACACTGTTTCATGATCTTCTCCTAATGGCTAATTCGTTAATACTAGCACCACTAAAAGGCACAAATACAATTTATTAAACCCTTTATAATCAGTTAATTACAAAGGGCCAAATCGCCACGTAAAGGGGGTGTAATCACATTCTAAGCGACGTTTACTTGGTTCGACGTAAACTTGATCCTTAAAAATAGTTTTAATTAATTAAAGAGCGGAGAATTACCCGTTATTTTTGCGTTATTATTGAGCGATTGCCGTTATTGGTACTAAAAAAGTTAATTTAATGATTACCGTTATACTTCTGGAAGGACAACATTAAAATGAAGCTGAGCCGTAATAAACAGTACTCAAGTCAAAAATTTGATTAGAAAAAAGAATATGCTACATATTTAATGCTTGAGATAAAGCCAATCTATTTGTCACAGGCTTAATCAAAGGTTACAGACTGTCTTTTAATACTGCCTGGGAATAATAATAAAATGACTGACTATAGCAACGATCCATTTAACGCGCTTGAAGCAAAAACAGAAGCACAAAAACTAGCCTTCTCACCGATTACATTCCATACCGCACGTACACTACGAGATTTAGGCATTTTAGCCGTGCTCGATAACGCACCAAAAACAGGTTTAAATGCACAGCAAATTAGCGCGCAATCTGGGGTGTCTGAATATGGTGTAAAAGTATTGTTGGATATGGCACTGAGCGCTTTTATTGTCACTTGGGAGAAACCAAATTATATTATTGCTAAACTTGGTTATTTTTTATTACATGATGGTATGACTCGTGCAAATTTGGATTTTACTGCGGATGTTTGTTATGCCGGTATGATGCATTTAACAGAAGCAATTCAAGAGGGCACACCCGCAGGATTAAAAGAACTCGGTGATTGGTCTACTATTTACGAAGGGCTTTCCCGATTACCAAAAAAAGCCCAAAAAAGCTGGTTTGAATTTGATCATTTCTATTCCGATCGTTCTTTTCCTTTGTTATTAAAGAAAATTTTTACACATAAACCTAAGCGTATATTTGATGTTGGCGGTAATACTGGAAAATGGTCTTTACAATGCGTTAATTATGATAACCAAGTAGAAATGACCATCATAGATCTTCCGCAACAAATTGACGTTGCAATGAAAAACATTGCCACAACCGGTTTTTCAGATCGAGTTAAAGGTTACCCAATCAATATGTTAGACAAAACATCTATGTTGCCTACGGGCGCGGATATTTGGTGGATGAGCCAGTTTTTAGACTGCTTTTCACCAATGGAAATATTAAATATTTTACAACGTGTTCGCAATGCGATGAAAGCTGACGCTAAAGTTTATATTTTAGAGCTTTTTTGGGATGCACAGAAATATTCAGCCGCTACTTTAAGTCTAAATGCGACATCCCTTTATTTTACTTGTTTAGCAAATGGTAACAGTCGTTTTTATCGTAGCAGTGATTTTTTAGAGATTGTAGAACAAGCAGGGTTTAATGTTGTTGAGCGTAGCGATAATATTGGTTTAGGACATACGTTACTTGAATTAGAAGCAAGCTAACAAGAAGCTGTTTTTATCGTACCTAGCGTAACTCTTTTAATAAAAAAAAGGCGACCTTAAGGTCGCCTTTTTATGAAAGTGAGAAGATCTATCTACGTGTTAGCTTAATAGCACGTAACTGAGCAACTGCTTGCGCAAGTTGTGCAGTAACAAGAGCAAAATCAATATCCTTAGAAGGATTTAATAATTGCTCTTTAGCGGCACGTTCAGCTTCTTTTGCCTTCGCTTGGTCAAGATCTTGACCACGAATTGCAGTATCGGCTAAAACCGTTACGCCACCTGGCTGTACTTCAATAAAACCACCAGAGATATAAATGACTTCTTCTTCACCACCCTGTTTCACCAATTGAACCATACCTGGTTTAATGGGTGTTAGTAATGGTGTGTGACCAGGCATAATACCGAGTTCACCTTCTTGACCAGATACCGATAAGTGTGAAACGCGTCCTGAAAAAAGAGACATTTCCGCACTTACGACATCTAAATGTGTGGTCATTGCTTTATTAGCCATAGTAACCCCCGATGTTACAGATTTTTAGCGTTTTTGACAGCTTCTTCAATTGCACCTACATAAAGGAACGCTTGCTCAGGAATGTCATCGTAATCACCCGCAATTAACCCTTTAAAGCCAGCTAATGTGTCTTTAAGTGGTACATAAATACCAGGGCTACCAGTAAATACTTCTGCTACGTGATAAGGCTGAGTTAAAAATTTCTCAACTTTACGTGCGCGCGAAACGGTTTGCTTATCTTCTTCAGAAAGCTCATCCATGCCTAATATAGCGATGATATCTTTTAGCTCTTTATAACGCTGTAAAATACCTTGTACGCCACGTGCAATATCGTAGTGCTCTTGCCCAACCACTAATGGATCAAGTTGACGAGAGGTTGAATCTAGTGGATCAATCGCAGGATATAACCCCATCGATGCGATATTACGGCTAAGTACAACGGTTGCGTCTAAGTGAGCAAAGGTCGTCGCTGGTGAGGGATCTGTTAAATCATCGGCAGGTACGTATACCGCTTGGATTGATGTAATAGAACCTGTTTTAGTCGAGGTAATACGCTCTTGTAAAACACCCATCTCTTCAGCAAGTGTTGGTTGGTAACCAACGGCAGAAGGCATACGACCGAGTAACGCTGATACTTCTGTTCCCGCTAGTGTATAACGGTAGATGTTATCAATGAAAAGAAGTACGTCTTTACCTTCATCACGGAAGCGCTCAGCCATTGTAAGGCCAGTAAGAGCAACACGTAAACGGTTTCCTGGTGGCTCATTCATTTGACCATAAACCATCGCTACTTTTGATAATTCAGGTTTTTCGATGTTTACAACACCAGCTTCCTGCATTTCAAAGTAGAAATCGTTACCTTCACGAGTACGCTCACCAACACCAGCAAAAACAGACAAACCTGAATGTTTAAGTGCAATGTTATTGATAAGTTCCATCATGTTTACTGTTTTACCAACACCGGCACCACCAAATAGGCCTATTTTGCCACCTTTTGAGAACGGACATATTAAGTCAATAACTTTTATGCCTACCTCAAGCGTTTCATTGGATGCCGATTGCTCTTCATAAGAAGGTGCAGTACGATGAATTTCGTAATGTTCAGTTGCTTCAACTGGACCACATTCATCGATAGGTTCACCCAGCACATTCATAATACGACCTAGTGTGGCCGTACCAACAGGTACTGTGATTGCTTTTTTAGTATCAGTAACTTCTAAACCACGACTTAACCCTTCAGAAGCACCCATAGCGATACAACGTACAACGCCACCGCCAATTTGTTGCTGTACTTCCATTGTAAGGTTTTTTTCAGTCACGATCAGTGCACTGTATATACTCGGAATACTTGTTTGTGGGAATTCTACATCCACAACAGCGCCGATAATCTGTACGATTTTACCTGAACTCATCTCTGATCCTCTAAAATCTATATTTAAAATTATACCGCAGCCGCACCACCACAAATCTCAGAAAGTTCCTGAGTAATTGCAGTTTGACGTGCTTTATTGGCAACAAGTTGTAACTCATCAATCAAATCACTTGCGTTATCAGTTGCAGCTTTCATTGCAATCATACGTGAAACTTGTTCACACGCTAAGTTTTCCACAACCGCTTGGTATACTTGAGACTCAACATAACGAATTAACAATGAGTCTAAAATATCTTTCGTCTCACCTTCGTAGATGTAATCCCAAAGATGGGCAGAAACTTCTTTATCACCTTCTGATTTTGGTAGAGGTAATAATTGATTGATTGTAGGCTCTTGTACCATGGTACTAATGAATTTATTGCTCACTATGTATAAGCGATCAAGTTTACCTGTGTCAAAAGCATCCAACATAATTTTCACCGAACCAATTAAATCATTAATTGACGGAGCATCCCCCAAAGCCGTAGCTTGAGCAATAATATTAGCGCCTAATCCACCAAAGAATCCTGAAGCTTTAGAGCCAATAACGGCTAAATCGACTTCAACACCAGCTTCGCTGTGTGTTTGCATTTCTTTGATAACCGGTTTAAATAAATTAATATTTAAACCGCCACATAAACCACGATCACTTGAAATGACAATATAACCAACACGTTTAACTTCTCTTTCTTCAAGATAAGGGTGATGGTATTCCAAGTTACCTAATGCGATATGACCGATCACTTTACGCATAGTTTTAGCATACGAAAGACTACTGTCCATGCGCTGTTGCGCACGACGCATCTTTGATGCTGCTACCATTTCCATCGCACCAGTGATCTTTTGAGTGTTTTTCACACTCGCGATCTTGTTTCTAATTTCTTTATCGCCGGCCATTTCTAACTCCTAATTAATGCTTAATTAACGACTCTCGCCGTTAATTAATTACCAGGTTTGCGTCGCAACGAAAGATTCCAATAAAGACATGAATTGCCCTTCGATTTCTTTGTTGTAATCACCAGTTTCATTAATTTGAGCATAGAATTCAGCATGCTCATTTTTAGCATAAGATATTAATGATGCTTCAAAGTCTAAAACTTTTTCAACACCGACATCATTTAAGAAGCCTTTCTCAGCAGCGAATAGTGATAACGCTTGTTCAATAATTGACATGGGAGCATATTGTTTCTGCTTCATTAATTCAGTTACTTTTCTACCATGATCGAGCTGTTTACGTGTCGCCTCATCAAGATCTGATGCAAACTGCGCAAAGGCAGCTAATTCACGGTATTGTGCTAATGCAGTACGGATACCGCCAGAAAGCTTTTTAATCACTTTACACTGAGCAGCACCACCAACACGAGAAACAGAAATACCTGGATCTACCGCTGGACGTACACCACTATTAAACAGTTCAGTTGTTAAGAAAATCTGACCATCGGTAATAGAGATAACGTTAGTTGGTACAAAGGCAGATACATCACCCGCTTGTGTTTCAATGATTGGTAATGCTGTTAATGAACCTGTTTTACCTTTCACTTTACCTTTAGTGAATTTTTCTACATACGCTTCGCTTACACGAGACGCACGCTCTAAAAGACGTGAATGAAGGTAGAAAACATCACCAGGGTATGCTTCGCGACCTGGTGGACGTTTAAGCAATAGTGAAATTTGACGGTAAGCAACAGCTTGCTTAGAAAGATCATCATATACAATCAGTGCATCTTCACCGCGGTCGCGGAAATATTCACCCATTGAACAGCCAGCATAAGGAGCTAGATATTGTAGAGCAGCCGCTTCAGAAGCAGACGCGACAACAACGATAGTATTTTCTAATGCACCATGCTCTTCAAGTTTACGTACTACATTAGCAATCGTTGACGCTTTTTGGCCAATCGCTACGTAGACTGAGTATAAACCTGTTGATTTTTGGTTAATGATTGCATCGATTGCAATAGCCGTTTTACCGACTTGACGGTCACCGATGATAAGTTCACGTTGGCCACGACCGATTGGAATCATAGAATCGATTGATTTCCAACCCGTTTGAACAGGTTGATCAACAGACTTACGTTCAATTACACCCGGTGCAATAACTTCGATAGGAGAGAAACCATCATTTTCGATAGGTCCTTTGCCATCAATAGGCTCACCCAAGGTGTTGACTACACGACCAAGAAGACCTTTACCTACTGGTACTTCAAGGATACGACCTGTTGATTTTACCTTTTCACCTTCTTTAAGGTCACGGTAAGGTCCCATTACTACAGCACCTACAGAGTCACGCTCTAGGTTAAGTGCCATAGCAAAGCTACCATTTGGTAATTCGATCATCTCACCTTGCATACATTCAGCAAGGCCATTGATGCGAATAATACCATCGCTTACAGAAACAATAGTACCTTCATTTCGCGCTTCGCTTACCGCTTCGAATTTTTCAATTCGTTGCTTGATAAGATCGCTGATTTCAGTGGAATTCAGTTGCATGCTAACTTCCCATTAAGATTGTAAAGTATGTGATAAACGATTGAGTTGACCGCTAGCTGTGCTATCAATCACTAAATCACCTGCGGTAATTACCATTCCAGCAATTAACGATTTATCAATACTACAATTTAGGTTTACTTTTCGTGCGAGACGTTTTTCTAGCGATTTACTCAACTCTGTTTGTTGCTTTTTAGAAAGAGCATAAGCAGAGACAACGTCAACGTTGATCTCTTTTTTATAGTCAATTTCTAATTCAGCATAGAGTTGTGCAACGCGAGGCAAAACACTCAAACGTCCATTTTCAGCGAGTATTCTGATAAAGTTCTGACCTTTCTCATCGAGTTGGTCATCACAAATACTCATAAATATACTCGCTAACTCTTGTGGTGCTTTATCACATATTAATATTTTTGCCATGGTTGCATCTTGTGCAACTTCAGCAGCAAAAAACAACATATCAGACCAAGCTTCAATATTGTTGTTACTAATAGCAAATTCAAAAGCGGCTCTTGCATAAGGACGAGCTACAGTCGTTAATTCAGACATAACTAAGATCCTTATAGTTCAGCAACCAATTTATCAATAATATCGCTATTCGCTTCTTTATCAATAGAACGCTTAATAATTTTTTCAGCACCCGCGATAGCTAATATCGCAACTTGTTGACGTAACTCTTCACTTGCTCGGGTACGTTCAGCTTCAACTTCGGCTTCACCTTGAGCGATAATTTTTTCACGCTCAACTTCACCTTCATTTTTAGCTTCTTCAACAATTTGTGTACGACGTTTATAAGCTTGATCAATAATATCTGAAGCTTGCACTTTAGCCTCTTTCAACTGATCAGTTGCTTTAGCTTGGGCAAGTTCAAGATCTTTTCCTGCACGTTCAGCCTGTGTTAGACCGTCTAGAATTTTTTTCTGACGTTCTTCAATCGCCGCAATAAGTGGCGGCCACACAAACGTCATGCAGAACCAAACAAAAAACGCAAATGCGATTGCTTGGCCTAATAGGGTTGCGTTGATGTTCATAACGGCTCCTTAATAATATAGTTAATTAAGATCCGGTATTACGCAGGTAGTTGAGCTAAGAAGGGGTTTGCGAATACAAAGAATAATGCAACACCAACCGCAATCATAGAGATCGCATCAAGTAGACCCGCTACGATGAACATTTTAGTTTGTAGAGCAGGACCTAACTCAGGCTGACGTGCAGTCGCTTCTAGGAATTTACCACCTAAGATAGCAAAGCCAACAGCTGTACCGAATGCAGCAAGACCAATCATAAGTGCAACAGCGATAGCCGTAGAGCTGATAATAATTTCCATTTTTTTCTCCGAAATGTTTTAAGTTATTGAAATTGATTAATAAAATTATTTTTAAATATTAGTGATCTTCATGCGCCATACTAAGATATACAATGCTTAACATCATAAATATAAACGCCTGTAACACGATAACCAAAATATGGAATATGGCCCACGGCACAGAAAGTGCTGCTTGCGTCCACCAAGGCATCAATGCAATCAGTATAAAGATCAGCTCACCTGCGTACAGGTTACCAAACAAACGAAGAGATAATGAAATCGGCTTCGCAATCAATGAGATTGTTTCTAGTAAAAAGTTTACTGGAATAAATGCCCAATGATTAAAAGGTTGCAAAGTAAGTTCTTTTACAAACCCACCTATCCCTTTGATTTTGATAGAGTAAAATACAATCAATATAAATACACTTAACGACAAACCAAAAGTGATATTAAGATCGGTTGTAGGTACTACTTTCAGGTAAGGGACACCTAATAGTTGTTTGGCGGCTTCTGGAATAAAGTCAACAGGAATTAGATCCATACCATTCATCAGGAGAATCCAGACAAAAATAGTAAGCGCTAATGGTGCGATAACCGGGCTACGACCATGAAAAGAGTCTTTAACCGATTTATCAGCAAACTCAATCATCATTTCTACGAAACATTGAAATTTGCCAGGAACACCCGTTGTTGCTTTTCGTCCTACCTTGTAAAAAACAAACAAGAATAAAACACCTAAGCCAACTGAAAACAGGAGTGAGTCAATATGCCAAGTCCAAAAACCAGCATCCGAACACGCATGATTAAATGCAAATTCACCATCAACCGTACACATTTTTGCGTTAGTAAGGTGATGTTGGATATATGCTGAAGAAGTTAATACTTCATCTTTAGCTGTCATTTTTCATCCCGTTATTATTATTAAAAAAGAGAGGTGCTAGCCACTGAGATGCAACAAGTAATGTAAATGAAATATAAAATGCAGACAATGATAATGCCCCATATTTCAAAAAGACAACAAGTAAAATGACAGTAAAAAAAAGCTTTATAGCCTCTCCTGCGTAAAACCCCCTAAGTACTTTTTTAGATTGTCTCGCCCCTGCATGTGCAAACGCCATCCAAACAAAAATTAAATTAGGAAGCAAAAAAGTGACTCCTCCTGCTAAGGCTGAAAATCCAGATTTAGTTGAAAAAAACACTGTTGAAATCAATGCTAAAATAACCACAATTAATAATTGAAAAGCCACCAACTTCAACCCAGAATTCTGGCTTTTTTTTGCTAGTTTATCAACCATCTGATTCCCTTTTACTTTTAAGTTGTGACAGCAAAGTCTTTTAATTAAAAAATTTCCTGCCTCATCTTAAATGAGTAGCAAATTATATACCTAGAAAGTAACCTAATGCAACGGTCGCTCGCCAACAATTGAGTACCGTTATTTCATTTTTATTTTTAACAATAAGTTAAATTTGTAATATAAATATGTCTAACCAATTAATTCGCATACATATTTTATATATTTTATTTATAAATAACATCCATCAGTGCATCTAAGTCGGAAATAGATTCATAATTAATCACTAACTTACCCTTTCCTTGTTTACCTATCTTAGTTGACACTTTTAAACCAAATTTACTCTTAAAAACACTTTCAATTTTTAAAAAATTGTCATTAATAGGTAACGGTAATGACTCTTTTTTAGGCTTGTTACAATTTTTAACAAGTTTCTCTGTTTCTCTAACAGTGAGCGATTTTTCAACCACTATTTTAGCCAATTCAGACTGTATTTCTTTTTCAGAACTTAATAATGCACGTGCATGTCCCATCTCAATATCACCTTTTTCCAGTAATATTTTCACATCGTTATTTAAATTGTTCAAACGTAACAAATTACTGACCGTGGTTCGAGATTTTCCAACCGCGCTAGCAACTTCATGATGAGTAAGTTTAAACTCCTCTAATAAACGTTTATAAGCAATCGCTTCTTCCATCGCATTGAGATTTTCACGTTGAATATTTTCAATCAATGCAATGGTAATGGCCGCGCTATCTTCAACATTTTTGATTAAACAGGGAATACTTTCTAAACCGACTTTTTTAGCCGCCCGCCAGCGACGTTCACCGGCAATAATTTCATATTTTTGATGACCGATTTCTCTTACTACGATAGGTTGAATAATCCCTTGTGCACGAATTGAACTTGCCAATTCTTCAAGCGCTTGCTCAGACATATCACGACGAGGTTGATATTTTCCAGGCTGTAACTGATCGACATTAAGATCTTGTAATGCACCTTTTTCTTGATCAACTAAGCGCTGTGTTTTTTCTGCATTAAAATCATGTGATACTTGCTTATTACGATTTACCTTACTACTACTTAGCAAAGAATCTAATCCTTTACCTAAACCTCTTTTTTTTCCTAACATGCTTTATCCTACTTAAACTAAGATGGCGCTAATGAGTATTTAATATGCAAAAATAGCAGTATAGGATATTACTTATTCCTAAGGCTACTTAAGCAATTTCAATACTAAGCTCTTTAAGTTGTTCTTCACGACGTAACATCTCGCCCGCTAAGGCAAGATATGCTTTAGCGCCATTTGATGATTTATCGTAATACATGACCGGTGAACCAAAACTAGGCGCTTCTGCAAGTCTAATATTTCGAGGGATAATAGTGCGATAAACTTTATCACCGAAGTGTTTCTTTAATTGATCTGATACATCAGAAGATAGACGATTTCGAGGATCGTACATCGTACGTAAAATACCTTCTATTTTAAGGTTTTCGTTAACCACAGCTGCAAGCTTACTAATAGTATCAACTAATGCAGTTAAACCTTCTAACGCATAATATTCACATTGCATTGGCACCAATACTGAATCTGCAGCGCTCATTGCATTAATAGTTAACATGTTAAGAGAAGGGGGGCAGTCTATGAATATATAGTCATAATTGTCTCTATAGTCTTTTAATGCGTGATATAAACGCATTTCACGAGAAAAAAGTGACATTAATTTAACTTCTGCAGCAGTAACATCACTATTAGAAGCAACCAGGTGATAACCACCGGTGGTATCTTTCTCTATCACTTTATCTAATGGTAGGTCATCAATAAGTAGATCATAAGCGCTATGAGCAACTTCATACTTATCGATACCACTGCCCATGGTGGCATTACCCTGTGGATCTAAATCAATGACTAGCACTTTACGCTTAGTAGCGGCCATAGAGGCTGCCAAGTTAACGCAAGTTGTTGTTTTACCTACGCCTCCTTTTTGATTTGCAACTGCAATAACTTTACCCACAAACACCTACTTAAATAATTAATGATTAAACAAGCTCAACCTTTATTAAACAACGCTCACCTTCAAGGTTAGGCACTTGTAATTTGACAGACTCAACAAACTTAAACTGTTTATCAAGTTTATTTATTTCTTGATCTGGAAATTGCCCTTTTAAGGCAAGAAAATGTCCCGCTTCATTAGGTAAATGTTTGCACCAAAAAAGCATATCTTCCAATGATGCAAAAGCACGACTTAACACCACATCAAACTTCTTTTCGGGTTGATACTTTTCAACGCGACTTTGAATAAACTCAACATTAGTTAATCCAAGTTCTAATACAGCCTGACGAATAAAACGTAATCGTTTACCTAAACTATCTAATAATACAAATTGTTTATCAGGATTTAAAATAGCCAGTGGTAATCCAGGTAATCCAGGCCCTGTTCCTACATCTATGAGACGTTTGCCCTGTAGGTAAGGAGATACAACTATACTGTCCATAATATGTTTGACAAGCATTTGCTGTGGATCTCTTACAGAAGTGAGATTATAAGCTTTATTCCATTTAGCAAGTAACTCAACTAATTGAATTAACTTATTTTGTTGTTCAGAAGAAACTGATAGTTCGGTTTTATCGAGCATCAGCTGAAGTTGACTTAATAAACTCATTTTATAGTGCCTTACGTTTTAAACCATTTTTCTTTAAATATATCAGCAAAATTGATATTGCAGCCGGTGTAATACCTGATACACGCGAAGCTTGACCAATACTTTCTGGCTTAATATCATTAAGTTTAACCACCACTTCATTCGATAAACCTTTTATATCTGCATAGTTAAGATCAATGGGTAGTGGCGTATTTTCATAACGTTTTAATTTAGCTATTTCATCTAACTGTCTATCAATATAACCTTGATATTTGATCTTTATTTCAACTTGTGCGGCGGCTTGCTTATCCTTAAGAGCAGGGCCTAAACCCTCAACATTCATTAGATCCGCATAGCTGACTTCCGGTCTACGGATCATTGCTTCTAAGGTGCTTTCACGTTGCATGGGCTGTTTTAATAATTCATTAATTTGCGCAGCATTAACAGAGTGAGGGTTAACCCATTGTCCTTTTAAACGCTGCCATTCAGTGGCAACCGCTTCTTGTTTTTTTGTAAATGCTTTCCAACGTTCATCATTAACCAAGCCAAACTCACGGCCTTTTTCAGTCAAGCGAGCATCAGCATTATCTTCACGTAATAATAAACGGTATTCCGCACGGCTAGTAAACATGCGATAGGGTTCTTTGGTACCCAGTGTTGAAAGATCATCAACTAAGACACCAATGTAAGCTTCATCACGTCGAGGACACCATCCCTCTTTATCCTGTGCTTGTAAAGCGGCGTTTAAACCTGCAAGTAAACCTTGTGCAGCAGCTTCTTCATAACCCGTAGTACCATTAATTTGACCAGCAAAGAACAAACCTGCGATATATTTACTTTCTAAGGTTGATTTCAGATCTCGGGGATCAAAATAATCGTATTCTATTGCATAACCTGGTCGAGTAACAAATGCATTCTCAAAACCATTCATTGAACGAATAAATTCTATTTGCACATCAAAAGGCAAACTGGTTGAAATACCGTTAGGGTAAACTTCATGTGTTGTTAAACCTTCTGGTTCAACAAATATTTGATGAGATTTTTTATCAGCAAAACGCATTACTTTATCTTCAATAGAAGGGCAGTAACGAGGACCAACCCCACCTATAATTCCCGTATACATAGGGCTTCGGTCTAAATTATTACGAATAATATCATGTGTTTTTTCATTTGTGTGAGTGATATAACATGGAATTTGACGAGGATGATCACTTAATTTTCCTAAAAAAGAAAAGGTTGGAATAGGTGTATCACCGTGTTGCACTTCCAATTTTGAAAAATCGATTGAACGTGCATCGATACGTGCAGGTGTACCCGTTTTTAAACGTCCCATACGAATGGGTAAATCTTTTAAACGTTCAGCTAAACCGATAGAAGCAGGATCGCCTGCTCGTCCGCCACTGTAATTTTTTAAGCCAATATGAATTAAACCGTTTAAAAAAGTCCCTACGGTTAGTACCACTGTTTTGGCAGAAAATTTTACGCCCATTTTAGTAATAACGCCACTAACACGATCATTTTCAACAATGAGATCTTCAACTTCTTGTTGAAATATTTTAAGGTTTTCTTGATTTTCTAATTTTTCACGAATAGCCGCTTTATATAATAAACGATCCGCCTGTGCACGTGTTGCACGAACTGCAGGGCCTTTACTCGAATTAAGCGTTCTAAATTGAATACCACCTTTGTCAATTGCATTGGCCATTATCCCACCCAACGCATCAACTTCTTTTACTAAATGTCCTTTACCAATGCCACCAATAGCTGGGTTACAGGACATTTGACCAAGTGTTTCAATATTATGTGTTAATAATAACGTATTTAACCCCATACGAGCAGAGGAAGCTGCTGCTTCAGTTCCTGCATGGCCACCGCCAATTACAATGACATCAAAATATTCGTGGTAATTCATTACTCATCCAAAATTACAGTTAAAACTAAAAAACATATTTTACCTACTTCCGACAAAATAAGACACAACTAAGATCGAGACAATAATATTAGTAGTATATATAGATCTTTAAAGATCTTTTATTACTATACTTATTAAGCAATTGAAATTCGGTGCAAAAGTATTAATACATATTAAAGATCAGGATCTTAAGTTAGATCCTGATCTGTTAGTGATAGTGGATCTAATTGCGCTTAACTAGTGGATATATGTGCTAGTTATCCACAGGGTAAATTAGTCACAGCTTTACACATAGTTTAAACATACCTCACTAAGTCGTTATAATCGCTTTATGCACAAACGACTGTGGGTAACTTATTATATAATTAATCAATTAGTTCATTAAGATCTTCAATTAACAATGGGATCCAATCTGCCATACGATCTTCTGGTAAAGGACAATCAACAACATCAATTTCTAAACGCTCAGCAATACTTGTAGCGCCCATTTCCTCAAGGATATAATCCAAATTCTTTGCTGCTTCACAAAAAGTATCATAGTTCGAATCACCAATACCCACTATTGCATAACGAACATCATTTAAAGGCGCATTTACTTGCTGTAATTGCTCCATAAAATCTTTAAAGTTTTCAGGATAATCTCCTGCTCCATGGGTAGACAAAAAGACTAACCATATTTGTTCCTCTTGAAGTGACATTTCATTTAAGTCGGGTTCTAAATGCAAATCAGTTTCGAAAAAGGCTTCCTCTAATAAAGTTTGAGCTGCTTCTGCAACATACTCAGTGCCACCTAATGTACTACCCACTAAAATTTGTATTTGACTCATCTGTACTTCTCCATAAAATTTTCTCTACTATATAGGTAAAAAAAAATTAAGGAACCAAGTAAGCATTATCGAATGATTTACAGTCGTTTTGTTTAGTTATTATTCAATTGGTTATTTAATTGAAATAAACAGTAATAAACACTTGCCAATACTTCCTAACTCCCTATAATGCGCCCCACAGACACGGTGACTAGCGCAAGTTACTGACCGAGTTTGGAACCCATAAACTCCTTGAGTTTAAGTTGAAAATAAGTTTAAAACTTATCGTTGACAAGGTTCACAGGTAGCGTATTATACGCACCTCGCCGAAAGGC
>JBAHZV010000081.1:0-5828 GCA_037132845.1 Psychromonas sp. | reverse complement strand
GATCCGAGGTTACTTATCATCTTGTCGCAAGCATGGCGTTAACTCAAGCGATGCCATGATGCTTTTGTTTAAAGGAGAGTTACCTGATTTTACTAAAAAATCAGAGTAACTTCCAATAACACGCTGAATGGTTACAAATAAACAAATATTTGAACTGTACATTGATTACCTTGTCACTTCGTTCAGTTACACAGCGGCAACAGGGTTATCTAATCTTCTTAATGAAGAGATTAGCCACGATCAAGTTACTCGCTTTCTTTCACATAAACAGTTTACCTCTGCAGATTTGTGGAAAAATGTAAAAAAGGATGTTCGAGAAATAGAATCTGATGATGGTGTTTTGATCTTTGATGATACAGTTCAAGAGAAACGTTACTCCAGTGAAAATGAGCTTATTGGTTGGCACTTCGATCATACCGTTGGTCGTTCTGTTAAAGGCATTAATTTGTTGAATTGTATTTATCATTCGAATGAAACAAGCCTTCCTGTTGGCTTTAAGCTAATAACAAAGCCTATTCAATATTCTGATATCGAAACAAGAAAAATAAAACGGAAAAGTAATACGACGAAAAACGATGATTTAATTGAGTTACTTAAAGCATGTAAAAAAAATCAACTGAAGTGGCGCTATGTCTTGGCTGACAGTTGGTTCTCATCCGTTGGTAATATGAAGTTTATCCATGAGAAGATGAAGAAACATTTTTTGCTGGCGTTAAAAAGTAATCGTTTAATAGCACTTAGCAAAGAAGATAAATTACAAGGACGCTTTCAACGTATTGATTCATTAGATTGGTCAGAATCTCCGATTTGCGGTTGGGTAAAAGGAATGGATATTCCCATTATTTTACATCGACAAATATTTAAAAACAAAGATGGCAGTGAAGGGATATTATATTTGATCAGTAATGATATTGAGCTAGAAAAAGAGTCTATGGAAGCAATCTATCAAAGAAGATGGAAAGTTGAAGTTTTTCACAAAAACATAAAATCAAATACAGCGCTTGCAAAATCACCGGCTAAAAAAGAGAAAACTCAGAGCAATCATATTTTCATGTCATTGCTTGCAACAGCTAAACTGGAAGGATTAAGTATAAAAAAGGGCTTAACCACATTTGGATTGAAAACGAAGCTTTATATAAAAGCTCAGAAAGAAGCAATGAAAGCCTGGTGGCGAATGCAGTCTTTAACTGCGTAACATCAGTTAGTAACGGATATCGTATTGAGATAGTTGATCTTGTTCACACTATATTGATAATTTAAAGAAAAATAAAAACTGTTTGATTTAGCGCATTAAAAATAATAATTTCATTTACTATGCTTAGTTAGTTCCCTAGGGAAACAAAATGAAAAAGGTAAAAAGAAACAATGAAAAATGAATATACAAGCAACTGCCCCTTTTATTTAACAGGCGTTATAAACAAACATCTGCAAGAGGGATTAATTAAAATTTTAAAAAATGATGGCTTTATCATTTCAAGCCAACAGGTGCATTTGTTGCTTTATCTTTTTGAAGAGGATGGTATTAGTCAGAAGCGTTTATCTGATTTGACTAAAATGAATAAAATTTCCGTTGTAAAGGCACTTAATCTGTTGGAATCAAATAACCTTGCGATTAGAGTTCCAAGTAATGATGACCAAAGAAATAAAAATATTTACCTGACTCACGAAGGAAAACGAATTAAAAAGCCCCTTCAGGATATGATAGATCAACACAAGAAAAGTATATTCGAAGGAATAAGCAGTGAAGAAACTAAAATATATAAAAGTGTTTTAAAGAAAATGCTAAAGAATATGAAACCCTAATTTTTTGACTTATTAGTTACCCTAGGTAATTAATTGGCTTTTTAAACAATATATGCTGGTATTTCAGCTTAATTTAAGTATTCAGGTAAAAGGAGATCATCATGCCTGTTAAACATATTTACACTGACGATTGCATAGGTTGTGGAACCTGTGTTGAGTCTTGTCCAATGGATGTTTTCCGTTTGGATACTTCGACTAAAAATTTGGAAGAGTCCCCTTGTAGTAATGATTGCCCTCTGGGGTTGAACCAAAGGGAATACCATAATTTAATCAAGATGAACCAACTTGATGAAGCTGCTTTAGCGTTGCAAGCACGGCATCCGATGCCATCAATCACGGGCCGTGTTTGTCCTCATCCTTGTGAGACGAATTGTACTCGCCAACAAGTTGATACTGCGATTAATATTAATGGACTTGAAGAATTCCTTGGAGATTACGTGCTTAATAACGCGCAAACGTGTGTTAACGGAAGCGGTGATAAAGTCGCTGTTATCGGATCGGGTCCTGCCGGTTTAAGTGCTGCTTATAACCTAACTCTAAACGGGTATCAAGTTACTGTTTTTGAAAAAGATGATAAACCAGGTGGTTTACTTCAGTACTCAATTCCAGCTTTTCGTCTTTCTAATGAGATCATCGAACAACAAATTAATTTCTACAAAAAAATGGGTATCAAATTCAAAACGGGCGTTATGGTTGGTAAAGAGGTATCTAAAGCTGAATTAACATCTCAGGGCTTTAAAGCTTTTATTGTAGCGACTGGTGCGGCTAAACCAATGAAATTAAATGTGCCTGGGGCTGATGCACATGGAATCTCTACTGCGATTCAGTTCCTTAGAGATGTCCGTACTGGAAATGCTGATTCAGTTCCTGCACGTATGGCCGTTATCGGAGGTGGTAGTGTTTCTTTAGATGCTGCTCGTACTGCTATTCGCCTTGGCGTAAAAGAAGTGCACCTTATTTGTTTAGAGCGTGTTGAGCCGGGCCATAAAGATAACATGCTTGCATTAGCTGAAGAGATTATTGAAGCCGAGGAAGAAGGGGTTATTTTCCATAAGCAACGTAGTGTTCAATCCGTTTCTGTTGAAGGCGGTAGAGTTAGTGGCGTATCACTTGTTGAATGTAAAAGTACGCGTAATGAAGACTTTACGTTTAATCCATGTTACGGCACTGAGATTCTTGAAGAGTTTGGTCTCGATGGCATTATTCTCGCTATTGGTCAGACTGCAGACGCCACACTACTTCCAAAAGAAGTTGCGACGACTGAGCGCGGTTATATCAAGACCCATGCGAATACACTTCAAGTTGAAGCTGAAATGTTTGGTGCTGGAGATGGCGTAACAGGTCCTACAACGGTTGTGCGTGCACTCGCTTCTGGAAAGCATGCCGCATTAATGGTTGATCGATTCCTTAAAGGGGGAAAATTGGACAAAAATTTCAATATAGAACGTGAAATTGCTAAAAATGTGCCTAAAGGTAATAACCTATACATTGAAGAAAGGCAAGATCGTGTCGGTACTGACGCTACTATCCGTGTTAAAAATTTTGCATCAACCTTCCAATCCCTGACTCATGAACAGGCAGTACGAGAAGCTGAGCGTTGTCTTACTTGTGGCAGTAAATCAACCATCGCATTTGTCGATGATTGCCAGGTTTGTCGGCTATGTGCTCATTTTTGCCCTGCAGATTGTATTGAGATCACAGATGGAGCTTATGTCAGTTCGCTTCATAACTTTGACGTTGTCACCCTCGGCACAGCATTAAACAAATAAAGGAGTTTTGTAATGAGTGATATAATTGATTTTGAATTGACAACAATAGAGACAGATGTCCTGATTGTTGGTGGTGGCTTTGCAGGTTGTTTTGCTGCAGTAAAAGCGGCAGAAGACGGTGCAGATGTAACGATGGTTGTAAAAGGCCGAACGGGCCGTTCAGGGCTTACCCCTTGGGCAAATAGTTGGTTTGTATTTCATGATACACAAGGAATAACGAAAGACGATTATATGAAGCAGTTCAAGCTATCGGGTGAATACCTGAATAATCAGGATTTCTCCATGTTATTGATTAATGAAGCGTGGGATCGTTTTCAAGAGGTACAAGAGTGGGGAACACAAACGGCACTAACTCATCCACAAGAAGGCCGCTCTCAATACATTCAGCATGGTACGGTATCTCGTTCTATTGAATATTGTGCGGCTGGAGATCCAATGCGCCGTAAAGCATTATCTGTAGGCGTGAAAATGATTGAACGTGTGATGGTGACTGACCTTATTAAAGAAAATGGGAAAGTAGTAGGTGGCATCGGTTTCCATATGGAAACGGGTAAACCTTATGCCATTCTTGCTAAAGCAACTATTCTTTGCACTGGTCCTTCATCACTTAAACCACTAGGAATGGGATACCCATGTAGTTCTACTACTGCAGATGGGGATGCGATGGCTATTCGTGTTGGTGCACAGATCTCGGGTAAAGAGTTTAATGATGCACATCCTGCTAATAATGCTAATTTTCTTGATCATTCAACAAAAAACAGTGCATCTGGTGATGCTGTCAGTAAAAAAACTGTACTCGGTTTAGGTGGTGGTCCGCCAAGTCAAGATGGTCCTCTTAATCCTGAAGATCTAAATGGTGCAACACTTGGTTTGAGAATCGATTCTGCTGTTGGTATAAGCTTGGGCGGGCAGCCTGTTGCTGAGGAATATAGCCGTGGTCCTGGTGGCACTAATCCAATATTTAGTGGAGCAGGAACGGGGGCACCTAAAAAAATGGGCTTCTCGACCGTTGGTATGGGAAATCATAAAGGTGAAGGCATCTTCCCCCAAGATATTAATGGTCGTTCAAATGTTGAAGGTTTGTGGGGCGCTGGCGATGCGATGTGTTCAATGCAAAACGGGGCAGGTTATGCGGGTTTTGGATCCTCATCATCGGGATCTGCGGTTCAGGGCGCGCGCTCAGGTCATGCTGTCGCAGAGTATGTAAAAACACAACCTACTCCAGCGCCTTCTACTGAATATATTGAAGAAATGAAGCAGAAAATGTTTGCACCAATGAACAACGAACAAGGTCATTCTCCTGCGTGGGTTACACGTATTATGCAGGGCACTATGTTTCCGTACTTTGTTATGTATGTGAAAGAGCAAAGTCGTATGGAAAATGCACTTTCGCAAATTAAGTATTTACAGAATACGTTTGCTGATAACTTTAAAGTCGAAAATTTCCATGAACTACGTTCTGCAATTGAGACTCGTAACATGCTACTCAATGCGGAGATGAAACTTATCGCAGGTATGACACGTAAAGAGAGCCGTGGTACTCATTATCGTGAAGATTACCCGTATCGTGATGAAAAGAATTTTCTTGCTTGGGTTAAGCTGACACTAAATGATGAGGGCAACGTACAATCTGAAATGCACCCGATTCCTGAAAAATGGCATCCAGATCCATCGTTAACTTACCGTGAAAAATATGGTTTCGTTTATCCGAATGAGGATATAGAAAGAGCGAAAGTTGGGATTTTAGGCTAATCATAATTGCTTATAGTTTCCTATTCTATAAAGATACCTTGATGCTTTGTACCAAGGTATCTTTATATTTACACGTAAAAAATACATTCAAATCATAAAATTAAATGTGTTAACACGACTTCTTAAACGCGTTTTAATAAGCACAACTTCCACGCTAAATTCGCTACAAATCAATTATTTTTTAGTGATCAATATGTGTCTCATAACTTTACCTGATTAGCCATAAAGCTCCGCTAAATGCTGAATGCAAAACAACTTTAACTTCAACAGGTTAAGGTGTTTAATCGTAACTTCTCATAAACCAGTGGCAGTATTTAAATAAGTTAACCGTATTTTGACTATTTCAGATAATAAGGGCATTTTTTGGTAACTTCTCATAAACCAGTGGCAGTATTTAAAGAAGTTAACCGTATTTTGACTATTTCAGATAATAAGGGCATTTTTTGCTCATTATGACGATCAGATAAATACTCCCAAAATGAGATGTTTAATTTACGGCAGGTC
>JBAHZV010000115.1:0-18401 GCA_037132845.1 Psychromonas sp. | reverse complement strand
TACCGACTTCTACATCAGGGGGATCATAATGTGTCACCATCCATATCTGTAGTTGCTCTGCGGTTATTTTCTGTGTACCCCAAAGATGTAGTTGTTCGATTAATTGTACTTTGCTTATGTTTTCCATTTTTACTTTTCTAGGTTAGGATAATGGCGCTATTATTACTACTTTAACCTTACACTGCTAATTTTAATTCTCATATCTGGAATATAATGTATAAACTCCGCCCGTATCAACAAGATAGCGTTAATGCTACGTTGCATTATTTTCGTAAAAGTAGTGAGCCTGCGGTGCTTGCATTATCAACGGGTGCGGGTAAAAGCCTTATTATTGCCGAGCTTGCGCGACTCGCACGAGGCCGTGTGTTAGTACTTGCTCACGTTAAAGAGCTCGTTGAACAAAATCATCAAAAATATGAAAGCTATGATCTTAAAGCATCCATTTTTTCAGCAGGACTCGGACGTAAGGAGTCTGACCAACAAGTTGTCTTTGCTTCGGTACAATCCATTGTTAATAGCTTAGAGCAGTTTACTGAGCAATTTAGCTTAGTGGTGATTGATGAATGTCACCGTGTACCACTGGATGAAAATAGTGCTTATCAGCGTGTTATTAAACATTTACAAAAAAATAATCGTTCGCTTAAAATTTTGGGGCTGACCGCCACACCCTATCGACTTGGATTAGGGTGGATATATCAATATCATACGCGTGGGCAAGTACGCTCTGTGGAACCACGTTTCTTTCGCGATTGTATTTTTGATTTACCGATTCGTTTTTTACTGGATGAGCAGTTTTTAACCCCACCTAAAGTGATGGATATGGCGATCATCGGATATGATTTTTCTGCCATCAGTGCCTCTAAATCAGGCAATTACCGTGAAGCTGATTTACAGGGAGTGATCCAACAATCGAAACGTGCGACACCACTTATCATTAAACAGGTGATTAAACAGGCAAAGGATCGCCTTGGAGTGATGATTTTTGCTTCCACAGTCAACCATGCGCAGGAAATCATCGGTTATTTACAGCATGAAAATGCTGCTTTAGTGATTGGGGATACCCCTGTTGAAGAACGTGATCGTATTATTTGCGCCTTTAAAAAACAGCAGATAAAGTATTTGGTTAACGTATCCGTTTTGACCACTGGTTTTGATGCACCACATGTTGATTTGATTGCTATTTTACGCCCAACGGCTTCATTGAGTTTATATCAGCAAATTGTAGGGCGAGGATTACGTCTTTTTGAGGGTAAAAAAGAATGTTTAGTGATGGAGTTTGCTGGTAATTGTTACGATATTTACCAGCCTGAACTGGGTGAGCCTAAACCAAATAGTGACAGTGAAATGGTTACTATTCCTTGTCCTGCTTGTTTATTTAATAATAACTTTTGGGCAAAAGTCGACCCTGCGGGTTTTGTGATTGAACACTATGGGCGTCAGTGTCAGGGTTATCAGTTGCTTGATGATGGTAGCCGTGATATTTGTGGTTATCGTTTTCGCGCTAAAATTTGTGAATTATGTGGTGAAGCCAATGATATTGCTGCTCGTCGCTGTACTGCTTGTGAACATATATTGGTGGATCCCGATAAAAAACTGCGTGACGCGATGAACCTAAAAGATGCAATGATATTAAAATGCATTGATATGAAACTTGATGCAGGTAAAAATCGTTTTGATAAAGCACAATTAACGGTAACTTACATCGGAGAAAATAAGAGTGAAATTAAGCAAGTGTGGCAACTTGCAACTAAAGCGCAAAAAAAGCTTTTTTTAGAGCAATTTATCCAATCACATTTAATTGACCGGCATCGTGAATTTATTGCTAGTGCCCCCACAAAAGTGATCAAAAATCAGCATCGTTTACGTCACCCTGAGATTGTAATTGCTTATAAAGATGGCCGTTTTTGGCGGGTTCGTGATAAACTTTTTGATCTGAGTTTACACGACAAAAACTAGCTTATGCTATTGTTATTTAAATCTGTCTTATCCGATCTCGCTGAGCTACTCATGCTCGTCGGTAAAAATAATTGGCAGTAATCTGCATTGATATAAAAATTCATTGTTGAATCATTCTCCTTCCGTTTTAACCCTAACATTTAGGCGCAAATTTTTTGGCTAACTTTGCATCTTGAAGTCTCATGGGTATATACTGGCGACAATATGCACTATTCAAAAAGTAAAGTTTCATCAAAGGACAACAAATGGCACGTCAAGTGACTTATATTTTCAAAAAAAAACGCAAAACAATGCAATTTTCCTACGGTATTTACCATGATATTTATGAAGCGGTAGCACACGCTGAGGGTATCGATTTAACAAAATTTCTAGAGATGGAAAAACAATTAGCAATGAGTTGTCGCGGGCAGGGCATTTTAAAAAACCATCGTAAAATTGAATTCACCGCAATGGGGTTTTCAGATATTAAATTTATTCGCGATGAAGATGATAAAAAATGATTTGATGGTCGATATGCATTAATGAGTCTGTAAAACATCTAAAAAATATCGCGTAAGACATTGATTAAAGGTGATGATTGTTACCTAAAGCATAAGTTAATCCACTTGTGCTTTTTTTTTGAAATCATTTAAGACAATCTGTAACGCTTCAATGGCGACGTGAGTCTCAATTTTATTTTCTTCTAATAATTGAATTAAATCCACTGCGATTTGTACTGCGACGGGCGCATTTGTTAAATTATGAGACTCTTCATTCATCGTTTATTTCCTCAAGCTGAAACTCTAATTTCTGTGTGAAAGTATTACATTTATGGAAACGTATTTTTAAGGCTTCAATTTTTTCTTTGATGTAAGCGCGGTTTCTTTGACCATCTTGCGCAAGTAATTCTTCTTGTTCGGCAATCATGGTCAATAGTCGATGTTCATATTCAGATTGTTTTTTTAGTTGCTGAAATATCTTTTCTTTAGGGGCAGAATAGGATTTATAAAGTAATGATGCTTTACCTTTTTCAATTGATTGCACCAGTTGCTGTAATAATTGAAACTGCATAACAAACTGCTCACATTCTATTTTTATTAATAGCGCTTGACGATTGTTATGCATGCTACTTTGCAATGAGTTAAATGTTTTTTCTATTTGTTGAAAATAACCGAGTAGTGTTAAGCTGCGTGTTGAAAACTGATGCACCTCAAAAACAAAACAGCGGTTTTCCGTTTGGGTGAGCATTTTATCTATTTTTATGCAACGTGCTTTAAGCGAACTTAATTGTGTTTTAAGTTGCAAAATTGATGTTTTGTCTAGCTCAGCCATGCGCTATAACCTAAATTAAGTGCCATGATCATGACAATGACGATGAAGATAGGACGAATAAATTTTGCACCAAAATGAATGGCAGAATGTGCGCCAATGTAAGCGCCTAACATTAAGCAACCCCCCATCATTAAACCAATCATCCAATTTACTTGCCCAAAATAGATAAAGGTTAATAGGGACGTAAAATTACTGACAAAGTTCATCGATTTAGCGACGCCACTCGAGAGCAAAATATTTAGTTTATATAAACGAATATTCGAGATAACCCAAAATGCACCTGTGCCAGGTCCGGCATAACCATCGTAAAAGCCTAATAATAAACCTTGTAGACGCTGCTTCCTTTTTAGCTGGGTGTTTTGCGTTGGTAGTGTATTGCCATCTTGCTCTTGCAGGCGATTACATAAGCTATAAATAGCCACAAAAAGAATAATAATAGGCAGTACTTTTTCTAACCATCCGGCACTCACAAAATTAACTAAAATAGTGCCAATTAATGCCCCTATAAACGTACTATAAAGACTTTCTTTCCAGAAACTAGGGGTAAATAATTGCTTTTTAAAATAAGTATAAGCGGCGGTGCCTGATGCAAAGCAGGCTGATAATTTATTCGTACCAAGCGTTAAATGAGGGGGGAGCCCTAGGCTTAATAAAGCCGGTACGGTTAACATACCCCCGCCCCCAACAATGGCATCAATGAATCCTGCAAAAAGACTGATACTCGCAAGTAACGCCCAAGAACTTGGTTCAATTAACATTTCTGTCATGGTTTAATTTGCTCAAATTGAAGATTAAAAGGGGGCAGTGCATCTAATAACCCTTTTCCGTAACGTTTTGTTTTTACTCTTTTATCTAAAATAATAATACGCCCTGTATCCTGTTCTTTACGAATTAAACGACCGCACGATTGAATCAGTTTTTTACTGGTTTCTGGAATAGCGAGTTGCATAAAAGGATTTCCCCCTTGAGATGTTATCCACTCTGAGTGTGCAGCTTCAACGGGGGAATTTGGCACGGCAAAGGGCAGTTTAGTAATAATTAAATTAGTCAGGTAATGTGCGGGTAAATCTAACCCCTCAGATAAACTTCCGGTGCCAAATAAAATGGAGGTTAAGCCTTTGTCACAACGTTGTTTATGATCAATGATTAATTGGCTACGCGATAACACGCCTTGGACTAACAATGCCGGCCCATATTTTTTAGCAAGTTTTTCTGCCACTAAATTCATCTGCCAATAGGAAGCAAACAGGACTAAGTTAGCTTGTTTATCTTCAATAAATTGATCCACTTTATCAACCAGTTCATTATCAAAATCCGCATGGGTTGGCTCATGTTTCATATCGGCAATCATAAGCGTTATTGCAGGGTAATTAAAGGGGGATTTTAAACGGAGATATTGCGTACCATCATCACTGCGTAGCCCACTTTGTTGTTTAAAATATTCAAAACTATTTAAGGAGGTCAGTGTTGCAGAGCAGACAATAACGCCCGCGGCTTGTGACCAAAGCATGTATTCTAATAATCCTCCGACTTCAATGGGTGAAGCATGTAGGCTTAATTCGTTATTTTCTTGTTCAACCCAAGCCGCAATCGGGGCGTATTTTTTGGAGCGTTCGGCGGTTAACATGTTGCTTAAGCAGTGAATGCTTTCAAAGCGTTGTACGAATACACCGGTTTCAATCAGTAGTGGCTCAGCATCACGTAATTTAATATTGTCATCTTTTATCTCTTCGTCAATGATTGCCGCGAGCTTCGTTAATGCACTTAAACCTTTTTTGCTTTCTATTTTTATGTCGTTGATGATGTTCAGTAATGCGTCGGGTAACTCACCAAGTGCAAATCGGTGTTGATTTTTTTCACCTAATAATTGTGGGTTATCACGAAACAGACCCTCTACTTTTTTAAATGCTTTTTCAAGTTCAACACTGCTTTCCAATAGGTTTAAGCAGGGTGTAATAGTGCTATATTTATTAATTTTTTTAGAGAGATGTTGATTGAGTGGTTTTAATTTTTTTAGCCACTCTTGTGCCATTTTAATGTTGGTCGAAGCACTGGCAAAGTTACGCGATATTTTTGGTAGATGGTGCGCTTCATCTAAAATATAAAAGCAGTTATCGGGATCGGGAAGAATGATCCCCCCACCAAGTTCAAGATCTGCAAGTAATAACGCATGATTAACAACAATCACGTCGGCTTTGTTAATATCATCGCGAGCACGATGAAAAGGGCATTGGCGATGATGTGCGAGGGCGCGTTTACAGCTAAATTTATCCGAGACAATATGTTGCCAGATGCGATTTGGTATTGGTGTTGGCCAGCCATCCCTATCCCCTTGCCATTTACCCGCAAGGTATGCTTCAGTGAGGCGTTTTAATAGCTCTTTATCGCCACGTTTGGGTTTTTCATCAAAAAGAGTAATTTGCTCGTTGCTTGTTGGGTTGGCTTCCTGAGTCGCTAATAATTTTTGTTCGCAACAATAACGTTGTCTACCTTTGGCAAGGGTAAAAGTGAATTGGTAATCACTATGGCGAAGAAAAAAGGGCAGATCTTTATTAATTAACTGCTCTTGCAGTGTGATCGTTGCAGTAGAAATAATCAGCTTTTTATTATTGGCTTGTGCGACGGGTAATGCCGCTAAAATATAAGCTAATGATTTACCAATGCCCGTGCCGGCTTCTGCCACCAATATTCGTCGTGATTTGTCATACTCACCTGCAAGCACTTTTGCAATTTCTGCAACAAGGTAATTTTGTGCTTTACGCTTCGAAAAATTGGGTAATGCTTGAGTGAGTTTTTCATAGCCATGACGGATCTGTTTTTTTACTGTGTCTGAAAGCATAAATTCCGAATAATTAAGGGCTTATTTGGGTTGCTGCAGGTATAAGACTGCCGCTTCAACGCGTGATTTTAACACTAATTTTTTAAGTAAACTTTTAACGTGTACTTTTACCGTACCTTCTGAGATATGTAAACTTTCTGATATCTCTTTATTACTGAAGCCTTTCGCTACTTCTGCAATAATTTGTTGCTCTCGATTGGTCAAATTAGCCAATTTTTCACGAATATTATCGTCATCATCTAACTCATTTAAAAATTCTGTTAGTTTATCTGTAACAACTAACTTACCTGATAGCACCGTACTTATGTTTTTTAATAATAATTCTGGCTGTGAATCTTTTAACAGATAACCATCCGCACCTTGGTTGATCATTGCAATGACGTCTTGTTTGTTATCACTCACGGTTAAGATGATGATTTTAGCAATACAGTTATCTTTTCTTAAGGCTTTTAATGTTTCTAAACCTGAGATCCCCTGCATATTATAATCAAGTAATATTAAGTCTGGGTACACTTTTTTTGCATAACTCACCGCTTCAATACCATTTGTTGCTTCGGCAACGACATGAAACTTAGGGTTAATAGAAAGTAGTTGTTGGATACCTTTACGCATCAGTGGGTGATCATCAACAATCATAACACGTATTAAATTAGACATTTGTAGTTCCTAGATTAAGTATTGAATTTTTGTAGGGGAAAATAAGCTTAACCTCCGTACCTTTTGCTAAGCTATTAACTGAAAGTGTTGCACCGAGTTCATCTGCACGTTGACGCATGATGGACAAACCATAATGGTTGTTTTGAGTGTGATTCGTTATAACTTCTGAACCATCATCAATGATTCCAAGACCATCATCAATAATACTGATCCAGACTTTATGTTGGTCAGTAATAATGCATGAAATATCAATATGCTGACATTGTGAGTGTTTAATCGCATTGATGATTGCTTCTCGCACTATTTGTAAAAGGTGTATATGTTGACTTGCGTCAGTATAAAAATGTGTTTCAAATTTTTTTATACTGATAAGTGCGGAAGTTTGTTTTTGCAATGTTTTTATCATGGTAATCATTGCCTCTTTAAAATTTGATTCGGTGACATTTAAACGAAACGTAGACAATAATGAGCGTAACTGAATATAGGCGTCTGAAACGGCTTCTTCAATATCATTGATCACCTCTTGGGTGCCTTGTAATTGAGGGTTCTTGATGCGATGATTTAATAAGGTGCATTGAATTTTTAAAAAGGATAGAGATTGCGCGATGGAGTCATGTAACTCGCGTGCGATAATACTGCGCTCTTCCATCAATAATATTTTCTGAGCTTGTAAACTATGCTGTTCTTGATATAAGGCCCGTGCCACAAGACCCGTAAAACTTTCTATCAATGCATGTTGCTCTTCAGTCCCTTCTTTTAAAACATAATTTAAAAAACCAGAGGGTTTACCATTGATAATAATGGGTATTTGTAAGGTTTTTTCATCAATGCTAATGTTGCCTTGATTACTACTAATAAAAGTACCGTTATAAAGCTCTAAGCATAGCTTTTGTAAATTGGCCTGTTTAGTTAGCGCATTTAATGCATTATAGAGAATAGGAGAGGTTAATTTTACGGTACTAAGTTGTTGTGAAATAGAGTATAAAAAGGCGATGGTTTGGTGGGCCTTCTCAAGCGCGATGGTTTGCTCTGACACCTGATTTTGCATGGTTGTAATGAGGTGATGTAATTCATTGGATGTGTCTTTAATACCTTCAGAAAGGATACCTATTTCATTATTTGATTCTGGATATACTAAATTGAATTGACGATTTTTGATGGCTTCTACATTTTTTACAAGTTGCTTAATCGGCTCTGCAATTTTGTTTCTAGAATAAAAATAAAGTGTTATGCCAACTAGCATGATAATTAAAAAGTTAATGATCGAGGCAATATAAACAATTTGAATCTTTTGTTTTACTAAAATTTGATATTGAGTAATGATCTCATTTAATAAAGTATGAAATAAATGCAGTTGTTGCTTAGTTTCTGAATAATGCCCCTGTTTGATGACGTTATGTATCTCAGCCCACTGATTAAAGAGTTTTTGATTTTTTAGGTTAATCGTTTGGGTATTAAACCAAGTGTTTTTAAAAAGGGATTGGCTCACTAATTGATTATCTATATTATCCAGAATGTAAGGCATATCCTGAGGATTGCTTTGTGACGCATAAGCAAGATTGTTGGTGGATATTTTTAGCGTGGTGAGATCATCAATTTTTTTTAAATTATTAAGATGACTATCGAAAATAGCAAATACACCTACAATATGAATAGCAGAAATGAAAAGAATCAACAAACATGCATTTGTGATTGCTTTTACAACAGAATGAGAATGAAAAGGTAGATTAATCTTCATAGCTAAGAGACAATATAGAAAATAACTTAAATGTAACATACTGTTTACATATTCAATACAGCTCCGAGCTTATATATCACTAAGTTTTTCTAATATGTGAATTAAGCCGCTTAACAATGAAATACTGTTAAGAAGGGTAAAACAGGAAACTGTTTTGCCTCCCGTGTTTGGAAAGGAACTAACATGCAACAACTTAAAGATAATTTCAATCGGAAGTTTGAATACTTGCGCCTGTCGATTACTGACGAATGTAATTTCAAATGTAATTATTGTTTACCCAATGGATACCAGCGTAGTCACGACAATGAATTCTTATCGCAGCAAGAGGTCATTTATTTAGTACAGGCTTTTGTGGAATTAGGAACAAAAAAAGTCAGAATAACAGGAGGAGAGCCGAGTTTACGTAAAGACTTTTCTGCCATTATTCAGTCTATCGCAACAATTAAAGGTATCGAAAAAATAGCCACAACAACGAATGGCTATCGTCTGAAGAAAGATGCGCAACAGTGGTTTGATGCCGGACTTGATGCGATCAATATCAGTATTGATAGTCTAGATGCCAAAACATTTCACCTGATCACCGGAAAAAATATCTTTCAAAAAGTAATGGATGGCGTGCAAGCGTGTATTTCTGTGGGTTATAAACAAGTTAAAATCAACAGTGTTTTATTAAAGGGCTTAAATGATATTGATTTAGATGTTTATATAAACTGGATTAAAAATCAGCCTATTCAGTTACGCTTTATTGAACTGATGCAAACCGGTGATAATGGCGAATTTTTTGATCAATATCATCGTTCTGGTTTATGGATAAAAGAGAAGTTATTAGCGCAAGGTTGGTCTCAAAAAGAGACCTTGAGCCATGATGGACCTGCGCAAATTTTTAGCCACCCAGACTATCAAGGTGAAGTCGGGCTGATTATGCCTTATAGCCAAGATTTTTGTAAAAGTTGTAATCGCTTACGTGTCTCTTCGACCGGGAAATTACACCTGTGTTTATTTGGCGAACAAGGTATTGAGCTGCGCGATTTATTGAAACATTCTGGGCAAAAAGAATTACTCAAACAACGCATCATATTGGCTTTAGAAGATAAAAAAGAGACCCATTATTTACAATCGGGTAATACCGGAATAACACCTCACTTAGCGTCTATTGGTGGTTAATGTTTTGAGTTTGCTTTCGTGTTAACAGCGACTCGTCACGCTTAACATCTCCGTTCATTATTATCGCTGATCATTATCGCTGATCATTATCGCTAATTATTATCGCTAATCGTTCTCGATAATTTGTTTTACATGCTTTGCTGGGTTGTTTTTAGTTTACTCGTTAGCAATTAGATACTTTATTCCACTGCTCCCATAGGTGCCAAATAAGGCACAATATGCGACGCTTTAGAATGATTCTGTATTTAGCCTGTAAACGACCGTTTGAGGTGTTAAATATCGGCGAAATTGTTATAATAGTGTTTCATAAATGTAAGGGTATCTTCGCTCTTTTTTAATGGTTGGAAATCTCTTGAAAATAGTCGGTATTGTTTTAGCTGGTGGTTTATCGTCACGTATGGGTCAAGATAAAGCACAACTTTTATTAGCAGAACAAACATTATTAGTGCGCAGTGTTGCGCTTTTGTCCGCGCTGCGATTTTCTGATGTTTTTGTCAGTGGGCAATATCATGGTTTCCAATGTATTGAAGATATCAAGCCCTCATTGGGGCCGATTGGTGGCTTACATGCGTGTGTTGAATCTTTTTATAGACAATATGAAGCAATGTTCATTCTACCGGTTGATATGCCTTTAATCAGTGCAAATGAATGCCAGTATTTATTACAACAATTTACCCATTACCCGCAAGGTGTCTTTTATGAACAGGCAATATTCCCAATGATATTGCCTTTAACTCGCGCGCTTAAAGAATACTTATCAGAGGCGTTAGACTCTGAACATAATAAGCAACGATCTCTGTATCGGTTGTTAAGAACCTTCAACTTAGAATCGATTAATTACCCTAAAGAAGCGTGTTTTCGTTTTAAAAACAGTAATACACCAGGAGACTGGGCTGACTGCTTAACCACCTATCACGCATTAAAAAGTAACAAGGAAACATAATGAATCACCTTAGTATTGAAAATTTTAAACCGGCCAACATGGCGGTGTTAACAGTATCAGATACCCGTAATGAAGAGACTGATAGCTCAGGAAAATATTTAGCTGAGGCACTGGTGAAAGCAGGGCATCAGTTAGTTGATAAAAAAATTGTTATTGATTGCCCCTATAAAATACGTGCGATTGTTTCACAATGGATTGCTGATGAAAGCATTGATGCGCTATTAGTGACCGGTGGCACAGGATTTACAACACGAGATACGACGCCTGAAGCCGTGTCAGTCTTGTTTGATAAGCAGGTTGAAGGTTTTGGTGAGTTATTTCGCCACGTATCCTATCTAGAAATTGGCTCTTCAACGATTCAGAGTCGTGCAATAGCAGGTTTTGCCAATAAAACTGTTATCTTTTGTATGCCAGGATCAACGGGTGCATGTAAAACGGCATGGACTAAAATTATCCAAGAACAGATGGACTCGACACATAAGCCATGTAATTTTATGCCACACATCGGTCTTTAATGTTTCATGCATCGTAATATTGTTAACTTCTGCGTTGAAAATGTTCATTTGCTAAAGCAAATTTTGCGTTTTCGCCTTGAATTTATCCCTATTACTAACCTGAACTCATTAAATAAAGATTATTAACTATTATTTGGTGCAAGCCAATTTTAAAAATAAAGGTCATTATGCAAAATAGTGAAAATAAATTTACTCATATCAATCAAGATGGCAAAGCGAATATGGTGGATGTGACCAATAAAGTGGTGACTGAACGCCAAGCTATTGCAGAAGCCTTTATTGAGATGGCGCCGGAAACATTGGCGCTTATCATCGATGGTAATCATCATAAAGGTGATGTTTTTGCGACAGCACGCCTTGCGGGTATTATGGCCGCTAAAAAAACCGCAGATCTTATCCCACTATGTCACCCATTAGCGTTAACAAAAGTGGAGGTGACATTAACGGCACAACCAGAGAAAAATAGAGTGCGTATTCAGAGCCTATGCAAACTTTCTGGGAAAACAGGGGTGGAAATGGAAGCGCTCACGGCGGCTTCCGTGGCCGCCTTAACCATTTACGATATGTGCAAGGCGGTGCAAAAAGATATGATCATCTCACAGGTGAGATTACTTGAAAAAAGCGGTGGTAAATCAGGGCATTTTAAGGTGGAAAGTTGATTATGATTAAAATTCTATTTTTTGCACAATTACGTGATCAACTCGGTGTATCGGAACTAATACTGAGCAGCAATGATAATCCCAATGTGCAGGTTTTACTAAATAATCTAAAAGCTCAAGATAAATCTTGGGATAAACTCCTTTCGCAAGGCACATTAATGGTTGCAGTGAATCAAACTATCAGTAATAAAACGGCGATACTTGTTAGTGGCGATGAAGTTGCTTTTTTCCCACCGGTAACGGGTGGATAAATGATTAACGTTCAGAGTGAAGATTTCAATCAACAAACAGAGTATGAACGTTTGCGAAAAACCAGTGATACGGGGGCTATTGTTACTTTTACGGGGTTAGTACGCGATATTAATCACGGTGAAAAAATAAGTGCTCTGACCCTAGAGCATTATCCCGCGATGACTGAAAAATCATTGTTTAACATTGTCGAGCGAGCGAAAACACGTTGGGACATTATTAATGTTACTGTGATCCATCGTGTCGGAGAGTTACAATTATTAGACCAAATTGTATTTGTGGGTATCGCAAGTCTCCATCGAGGTGATGCATTTGCCGCCTGTGAGTTTATTATGGATCACCTTAAAACAGAGGCACCTTTCTGGAAAAAAGAAACCAATAGTGAAGGTCAATCTTATTGGGTTGATGCACGTGTCAGTGATCAAAGTGCCCTGAATAAATGGCAACGGTAATGAGGCATTTATGTATTTTATTATTTTTTTGGGTCACACTACCGGTTAATGCAACATTAAAAGTCGCTGTAGCGAGTAATTTTAAAGTCACTTTTGATGAGATAGTCTCTCTTTATCAGCAACAATCTGGGCATAAAATTCTGGTCTCTAGTGGTTCAACGGGCACGTTATACCATCAAATAAAAAATGGTGCTCCTTTTGATCTTTTTTTATCGGCGGACAGCAAACGAGCGCAGTTAATCGAAGCATCACCGTTAGGTATTAAAGGCTCTCGTTTCACCTATGCACAGGGGGAATTAGCCTTTTGGCAACCAAACAGTGATAAATCTATCAATGAAAACAGTTTATTAGCTTTAAGCGAACGCATTGCTATTGCCAACCCTAAACTTGCTCCCTATGGCTTGGCTTCTAAACAGGCATTGCAAACCTTGAAAATGTGGTCAAAGCTGACTTATATCCAAGGTAATAATATTGTTCAAACCTATCAATTTATTGATACTGGCAATATTGAAGCCGGGTTTGTTGCGTATTCATTATTACTGCAAAATAATGCAAAAAATTATTATTTGTTACCTATTGAAAGCTATCAACCGATATTACAGCAAGCGGTCATGTTAGCTAAAAGCAAGAATAAAGTAACACTACAAAAATTTGTTGATTTTTTACAATCACAGGCGATTGTAAAATTGATAAGAAGTAAGGGGTATTTATAACGTGATGGTTGGCCAATTATTCAGTGAGCTTGACCTTAGTGCTATCTATTTAACCTTTAAACTTGCAGGGCTTACCACATTTATTTTATTAATTATTTCTCCACCATTGGCATGGTGGTTGGCGCGTAGCAAGCTGTTTTTTAGACCTTTCGTTGAATCATTAGTGGCATTGCCACTGGTACTGCCTCCGACTGTATTAGGTTTTTATCTGTTATTATCATTTTCCCCAGAGAGCCCTTTTGGTGCTTTTTGGATAAGCATGACAGGAAATGGTTTAGCATTTTCATTTTCAGGATTACTGATTGCTTCCATTATTTATTCATTACCTTTTGTTGTACAGCCACTGCAAAGTGCATTTATTAATTTAGATAAGAATTATCTTGAAGTCGCATCGACACTTGGTTTTAGTCCCATCAAAACTTTTTATAAAGTGATTTTTCCAATGACGCTACCAAGCTTTATTATCGCTGCTGCACTTGGTTTTGCACATACGATTGGTGAGTTTGGTGTGGTGCTTATGATCGGAGGTAATATTCCCGGAGAAACACAAGTTCTCTCGATTGCACTTTTTGATCATGTTGAAACCTTACAATATGAGCAAGCGCATATTTTGTCATTTTCGTTGTTGGCCTTTTCAATGCTGTTACTGATGTTTATTTATGGGGTATTACAAAAACGCCAAAAGAGACTCAACAATGCTTAATAAGAGACTTGAATTTAACCTTAAAAAAACCGGGCTATTTCACTTTTCAGGGGCCTTCACCCTCAACGGCATTTGTGCCGTATTTGGTGATTCAGGCGCAGGTAAAACCTCACTGGTGCGCGCATTAATTGGCCTCGATAATGATTTTGTAGGTTATGTCTCGTTTGCTGATGAAATTTGGCAAGATAAAAAATGTTTTGTCAAAACAGAGCAACGCAATATCGGTATGGTCTTTCAAGAGCCACGTTTGTTTCCTCATCTTGATACCTTGGGTAATTTAACCTTAGCAAAACATAAAAAAAGTTTATATTCGATTAAACAACTGGCTAAATTACTCAACTTTGAAAATTTACTGCATAAAAAAACAGTCGCTCTTTCTGGTGGACAGAAACAACGTATTGCGATTGCCCGTGCTATTTTAAGTGCACCACAATTATTGATTATGGATGAACCGCTCTCCTCATTAGATAAACACAGTCGTGCGTTGTTATTACCCTTTATTAAACAGCTCTCGCAACAAATTCCTATTTTATATATTACGCATTCAATGCAAGAAATTTTTTATTTAGCAACGAATATGCTGTTAATTAATGATGGAAAGGTTGAGGCGTTTGGAGAGCCACAAAATTTATTTATGGATCCCATGTTAAGCCTCGTAAAACATGCGCATTGTGGTTTGTTATTATCCGTAGAAAAAATATTTTGGGATGAAGAACATGCTATGTTGCAAGGTCAAGTGGATGGGCAGGTATTGTTTTTAAGCAGAGGGGAAAGGGCCGATGAAACATCTTTACAGATAAAGGTAGAAAGTAAAGATGTCATTATAGCGACAAAAAAATTATCCCATAGTTCGTTACAAAACTGTTTATCTACTACTATTGAGCAGATTGAACAAATTTCAGAAAGCCATATTCTTTTGACGCTTAATTTAGGCACACAAAAATTATTAGCAAAAATATCTATAAAATCACTGCAGGAGTTACAGTTAAAAGTAGGGCAACCTGTCTTTAGTTACATTAAAGCGATCAGTATACTGGGAGAAATATCATTAATGTAACTTTAAAAAATTAAATTTTTAGCTAGTTTTAAGTGTATGCGTTTACATGATTGTGGTTATCAATTACATTTGTTCTTAGCGTCATAATTAATGGAATAATAATGAATTACATGCAGGATATGCAACACCTTAGTACACCTTATTTGCTTGATTTAATGGATAAAAAACGTTACGGCGTTGAATTTCAACCGATTATCTCCACTTTTGGAACTGAAATTTTTGCCTATGAATGTCTGGCTCGTTTTTTTAATGCGCAGGGAGAAAGTATTCAACCAGATTTAGTGTTTTCTTCCTTACATAATAATCCATTAAGCCTTTTTCAAGTTGAATATGAACAGAAAAAATTACAACTCTCATCTGCGCCCAATAGTGCTGATATTTTTGTTAATCTGGATCAAGATTCTTATTCAGCATCGGGGGTACTTAATCATGAAAACCCCTTTGTACAGTTATTTAAAAATTACAATAAAGCCAATGTCATTGTAGAGTTAATTGAAAATTCTCAACTCAGTGATGCCATGATGAGTTTATCGATGATTGATAATTTATCAAAAAATAATATTAATACTGCGATTGATGATCTTTTTGACCCACAATCGATGTTATCAACTTCTGTAATACAGTTGGTCGATTACCTTAAACTCGACAAATTTGTTCTTAAAAATCGAGACAGTAAAAACTTTATGGCGTTGGTGAATGCCCTGATAGGTTACGCACATGAAACAGGTAAAAAAGTCATTTTAGAAGGTGTTGAAACAGAGGACGATTTACGTTTTGCAAAGCAGATAGGTACCGATTTTGTGCAAGGTTTCTTGTATAAAAAATTATTTAAAAGAGAAGCTTAGTCTTCATTTAGTGACTAGCTTCGCGCTAAGGCAAGGCGCAACTTGCTAAATTTTTCATCTTGAATGATAACGTCTATATATATTTAAAGATGGTTTTTTATTTTATTACCCTAATTTCTGTTCATCGTTTGTTGTATAATGGGTAGCACTATTCGTTAGTGTTTAACATCATTTGGGAGTATTTATGAAAACCACCAATCAGATTAAAAGAAGTAATCGACTTAATAAAAAACTATATGTTGCACAGTATGCAGTCTTAGGTTTTGAAGTTTCATTTAAGCTTACAGAGGTAGACGAACAAGTATTTGATACTTTTTTCGCTGAGTTAATCGCGTTTGTTGATGCGCGTGATCTCATCATCGGTGGCGCTGGTGGATCGCAAAATTTTGTGATTTATGTGAGCAGTTATGGCCGCTACCTCAGTGCAACAGAGCAAGACCGTCGAGCATTTGAAAAGTGGTTGGCAGAGAGAGCATTTATTATAGACAGTAAGGTCGAAGCCCTTTCTGATGCTTATTATGGTGTTTAAGGTGCTACTTTTTTGTTGTATCGCATAACAACAGCGATGACTCATCGTTGCTTTTGATGGTATGGAAAAACTATTATTGCCTTGCTAGAGACCCGCATTAGCAATATTTAAGCATCATAATGTTTATCCATACCTTTCATCTCTAAATTGTGCTCTTTCATCATAAGATGATTTATTTTAAATCGCGCTAGCCTTAAGCCTTTTTGTTGCTTGATATTAAATTAGGAATAACTTTACTAAGTCGGTAGTAGTAACCTTTAATTCGATTGTAAAAGAGTGCCATTATTATTCCCCCTACAAGAAAAGAAAGTGTTAATAATAAGATAAGAATTTCCAGCGTTTGTTGCTGATAGTCAAAAATAATACCTAAAATATGATCTTTCCGGAGTGAAATTCTAATGTATCCTATTTTTTCATTTTCTTTATATAATTCAGCGATATATGGGGTTATTCCTGCTATTTCTCTGGTTGATGTATTATCAATCCTGAGTAAAACAGGTAATAACAAGGGATCATTTGACTGGTACAGTGTCTTGCCTAAATGGTCATAAATAGTGGCATCGCGCACCATTGGATCGTTACTTAAATCATTGATTAGAATTTGTAGCTCTTTTGTCTTACTTTGAGACAAATACCGTGATGCTTCGGCCGCCGCTAAATTGGTGAGAGTATAGGAATATTTTTCAGTTTGTTGGTAACTCACACTCTTTGAAATCATGCGTAATTCATTAAATTGAATCAGCATAATAATGATGGCAACTATTAACCCAGTAATTTGTAGAAACCGTAATCCGTAATACATTTTGATCTTCATTGAATATTCCTTGTCACTACTTGTAATCACTAAGTGCAGTCGTTATTGTTGTTGTTGCTTCATTGGATGAGGCACAACTCAATATAAATGATAGGTATCTTACTGTGAAAACGATAAAAAAACTGCTAATTCCTGCAAAAGCTCAACCATTAATTCAATGGAGAAAAAATTTAGCAATAAATATGAGTGATCTTGCTTATCTACTGTTCGAAAAAGGAGAATTAATGCAGGTAAGTGAGGATCATTTTCTCAAAAAGGCTGAATTGATTGTAATGGGTAAAATATTTAACACCACTCAACTTAGCGCTTTATTAGCGTTACTTAATGATGAAGGTGTCGATTCCGTTATTATCTGTGCTCCCGAGGATATTGCGAGTGTGACAACAGTCCGTTTTTTATTGAGTTCATTTCCAGATTCATTAAAAGCAAAATTAGAACCGTTTTTTCAGGAAAACGTTCTCGATTTTGCATTAATGCAAAAATTCCCTGATTGGTCAAAGCCTGGCTTGGTATTGATGGATATGGATTCAACAACGATTCAAATTGAATGTATTGATGAAATAGCTAATTTATATGGTGTGGGTGAGCAAGTTTCAGCGGTGACCACGTTAGCGATGCAAGGTAAACTGGATTTCAATGAAAGCTTACGTACACGTGTTCGTAAGTTAGAAAATATGCCGATCTCAATTTTAAAAGAGATCGCTGATAATATGCCGTTGATGCCGGGTTTACAAATATTGCTTGCCGAGTTAAAAAAAGCGGGTTGGAAAGTTGCCATCGCTTCCGGAGGATTTAATTACTTTGCCGATCGCTTAAAGCAAGATCATGGTTTTGATTTTACCCTTGCCAATACATTGGAGATTTTAGAGGATAAATTAACCGGTAAAGTCACAGGCGAAATCATTAACGCGGATGTTAAAGCACGTACTCTAAAAGAACTTGCTGATAAATATGATCTGGATATGTCACAAACGATTGCTATCGGTGATGGTGCTAATGATTTAGTTATGATGGCAACTTCGGCAATGGGCATTGCTATTCATGCAAAGCCTATTGTGCAGAAGCAAGCCTCTATTTCATTAAATAATCTGGACTTAGAAGGAGCGCTCGCCATTTTAAGTGCTAATAAGGGGCTCTGTTGGTCTTAATTCCAAGAGGTAAGTTACCTTCTTGGATTAGTGCCTATTGTTTGCTGTGTTAGCGACATCGGCGGTTATATCGGTTAGCTCTATCATTGCTTCAACGCTTAATAACTCT
>JBAHZV010000169.1:0-31914 GCA_037132845.1 Psychromonas sp. | reverse complement strand
AGCACTTTAATATTGCTTCGATGGATTTTAATTAATCCATTCTGATTGAAGAAAAGGTAACCTAAGGGTTACCTTTTTTATGCCTGTAATAAAATAATGAGCTAACAGCTAACAGCTAACAGCTAACAGCTAACAGCTAATATCTAACAGCTAATATTTAACATCTAACATCTAACATCTAACATCTGACAGCTAATATCTGACAGCTAATATCTGACAGCTAACAGCTAATATCTGACAGCTAACAGCTAATATCTGACACCCAATATATAACTTACCTTGTTCGCGCATGTTGGTATAAATAAAACTACCTGTACAAGTTGTTTTATTTTATGGAAAACAGCGGATGTTACTAAGCCCTCCAAAAAATGAATGTACACTATAGATTCAATTTTAATTTTGTTCCTTATCGCTGTATACTGCATAAAAATAGTGTTTCTTCATAATAGCTTAAAAATAATTGCTTTAAGCTAACACTTTAAAAAATTTAAGGAATTTAGATGTCAGAGCAAGGTTTTACTACAAAAATAGTGCATGCGGACCATTCACTTAATTTAGAAGCAGGCGCGGTTCATGCACCTATCCATAATTCGGTTCCCTATGGTTTTGCAGATGTACAGGGTTTAATTGATGTTTTCCAAGGGCAACCAGGACACGCATATGCGCGCTCATCAACTCCAACATTAGATGCGCTCTGTAAAAGAATACAAATGATGGACGGTGGTGTTGCAAGTACCGTCTTTTCCTCGGGTATGGCGGCCATTGTTGCTACTTTCTTAACGTTATTAAAAGAGGGTGATCATCTTATTTGTAGCCGTTTTCTATTTGGTAATACCACCAGTTTATTAAATACATTAAGTGGTTATGGTATCGAAGTGACACTTGTTGATGCAACTAACATCGATGATGTGGTTAATGCACAACAAAGTAATACCAAGATGGTATTTGTTGAAACGATTGCAAACCCAGTGACACAAATAAGCGCTTTGGCTGAAATTGGTGATTTTTGTGAGCAGCAAAAATTAGTTTATGTGGTTGATAATACGATCACTTCGAGTTATTTGTTTAATGCAAGCTCTGTTAAAGCAAGCTTAATTGCCACTTCATTATCTAAATATGTTGCCGGTCACGGCAATGCAATGGGGGGGAGCGTAACGGATACCGGATTATTTAACTGGGAAAACTACGATAATATTTATGATGGTTACCGTAAAGGTGATAGTAAACTTTGGGGCATTAGTCAGATTAAGAAAAAAGGTCTTCGTGATATGGGGGCTTGTTTAAGTTCTCAAGGCGCGCACCTTATTTCGGTCGGCAGTGAGACAATGGAATTACGTATGGATCGCCAAGGTCAAAATGCGATGGCATTAGCTGAATTTTTACAAGCTCATCCTAAGGTAGAAAACGTTTATTACCCTGGTTTAGCCGATCATCCGCAACATGCCCGTGCAAAACAACTGTTTTCGGGGTTCGGTGCACTATTAAGTTTTGATTTAATCGATGGGGTGGATTGTTGCGAGCTTCTTAATAAACTCAACATAGTCATTAGTGCGACTCACCTTGGTGATAACCGTACGTTGGCGTTGCCAGTCGCACCAACTATCTATTTTGAGATGGGCTTAACATTGCGTCAAGAAATGGGCATCAGTGAAAACATGATCCGCTGCTCAATTGGTATCGAAAATAGCGCCGATTTAATTGCTGATTTTGAGCAAGCATTAGCGTAATAAATATCGCAATAAAAAAAGAGATATTCAGTCTCTTTTTTTATTGCTTTTAGTCGAAGATAACACTCGTTATATAGACTCATAACCTCGGAAATAATGAGTTAGCTCTTTATTTCATCACCAATATTGCTGCCAGTTTCTTCTTTAGCCTCTTAATCATCATCGGTTTCTTTCACGTTACCCCAAATGTCTTTAGGGTTAACTATTTTTTCTACGGGCGCTTCATCCGTCGCTACTTTTTCGAGTGTTTCTGCTGGCGTTGATTTTAGCGGTGTTGCTTTTACAGCTTGTTTAAATTGTACTGATGTTACTTTTTTTTCAACAGAAACATTTTCAGTCTCTTTGGTCTCTACTTTCGCTTCGGCTTTCTTGACGCGAATGATATTACCCGCAAGCTTGAAACCATTTAAATTTTTCATCGCCGTTTTTGCTTCGCCTGACTTTGGCATTTCAATAAAACCAAACCCTTTCGATTTCCCCGTTTTATTGTCTAAAACTAAGTTACATGACTGCACTTTTCCATGCTCAGCAAAGAGACTGATTAACTTTTCTTCTGTCGTCGTGACGGCCAGATTACGCACTAATAATTTCATAAAATACCATTTTTGATTAAACCATTTTCAGTTACATATATTAACATATATTTCTGCTATTATGTGCCCTCGCTTTTTGAGCAGACTTTATCTATTTGGAAATCATAAAATGGCAGATGCTAAATTCCTAGAAGCCGTCAACAGTCGACGCACCTTCGCAATCATCTCTCACCCCGATGCGGGTAAAACGACGATCACTGAAAAAGTATTACTTTTTGGAAACGCATTACAAAAAGCAGGTACGGTTAAAGGTAAAAAATCAGGGCAACACGCCAAATCTGATTGGATGGAAATAGAAAAAGAACGTGGCATTTCAATTACGACTTCAGTGATGCAATTTCCATATAATAATTCGATTATCAATCTGCTTGATACCCCTGGACATGAGGATTTTTCAGAAGATACATACCGCACACTCACCGCGGTTGATTCTTGTTTAATGGTCATTGACTCCGCTAAAGGTGTAGAGCAACGTACGATTAAACTCATGGAGGTGACACGTCTGCGTGATACACCTATCATTACTTTTATGAATAAATGTGACCGTGATATTCGTGATCCAATTGATTTAATGGATGAGGTTGAAAAAGTATTAGATATCGCTTGTGCACCTATTACTTGGCCGATTGGCATGGGTAAAGAGTTTAAAGGTATATATCATATTTTACGCGATGAAGTCATTTTATACTCAACAGGACAAGGTCATACCATTCAAGATAGTCGTATTATAAAAGGTCTTGATAATCCTGAATTAGATGAGGTTTTACCACTTTATGCGCAGCAACTGCGTGAAGAGATGGAACTTGTAATTGGTGCGTCTAACGAATTTGATTTAGAACTGTTTTTAAGTGGTGATCTTACGCCTGTATATTTTGGTACTGCACTGGGTAACTTTGGTGTTGATCATGTACTTGATGGATTAACACAGTGGGCGCCAAAACCATTAGCACGCATTGCGAAACAACGTATTGTTGAACCAACTGAAGAAAGTTTCTCTGGTTTTATCTTTAAAATTCAAGCGAATATGGATCCAAAACATCGAGATCGTATTGCCTTTATGCGTATCTGCTCAGGTAAATATGAAAAAGGCATGAAAATGTTACATGTGCGTACCGGTAAAAAAGTCAGCATTTCTGATGCAGTTACCTTTATGGCGGGAGATCGCACCGCGACTGAAGAAGCCTATCCTGGTGACATTATTGGCTTACATAACCACGGTACGATTCAAATTGGCGATGCCTTTACATTAAATGAAGAGTTAAAGTTTACCGGCATTCCAAATTTTGCACCCGAGATGTTCCGCCGTATTCGCTTACAAGATCCATTAAAACAGAAACAATTGTTAAAAGGCTTAATGCAACTTTCAGAAGAAGGTGCTGTGCAAGTTTTCCGTCCGTTGCGCAGTAATGATTTAATTGTTGGCGCGGTCGGTGTGTTACAGTTTGAAGTGGTTGTGCAACGTCTTAAATCAGAATATAAAGTTGAAGCTATCTATGAAGGCATCAACGTTGCGACTGCACTCTGGGTTGATAGTGATGATGCTCAAAAAATGGCTGAGTTTGAGAAAAAAGCATACGATAACCTAGCACTTGATGGTAGTAACAACTTAACCTATGTCGCACCGACAATGGTTAACTTAAACCTCGCTATCGAACGTTATCCTGCGGTTAATTTCCGTAAAACCCGAGAGCATTAATCGCTAAACATGAAAAGCCTAATCTTTATTCGATTAGGCTTTATTTTTAGCAGAGCCAAAAATAAAAAAAGGTACAAGCACTGCGTTTCTTTGAGCATATAATCACCTCTTACTCTTTCTTTTTTCAATATGTTTAATCCACGAGTAAGTGCAAATCCGTTTATGTTAATACCAAAGGAATTAATTAAGTGATCAATGATTGCGAAGGATAAATTAACGGTAACAAGGCGTGAGTTGCAGGAGAGAGTTACCCTCACTTCAAAACTCACAACGCAGTTAAGGTTGATTTAAACGAGCGAGGGTGATCACCTTTTTAGTTCCTTTGGTATAAGTATTAGGTCAGTGAAAAATTAAAGAGGATCAGGAATGTTTATTGATAGTCATTGCCATCTTGATTTTTGTTGTTTTGATGAGAAGCGTCGTCCGTTATTGGCACAGTTAGCGACGTTACAAATTAATAAGCTTATTATTCCCGCAACCCAGGCAAATGGGTGGGATAAAATAACCAAGCTTTGTCATGAGCATTCAGCCCTTTATTATTCATTAGGTTTTCATCCTCATTTCTTAGACGCCTTCAACATAGCCGATTTAACCTTACTAAAAAATAAACTACGACAAAGCGATCAAAAATGTATTGCCCTTGGTGAGATTGGTCTAGATAAGTTTGCTTCTGCAAAGGCTGACTTACAAGAGTTCGTCTTTATAGAGCAACTACAGATTGCAGAGAAACTGAAACTTGCCATTATTTTGCATTGTGTTAAAAAACAAAGTCGGGTTCTGGCATTGTTAAAAGCACAAAATTTCACCCAAGGTGGCGTGTATCATGCTTTTTCTGGCAGTATAGAAGTTGCAACAGAGTTTATCAAACTTGGTTTTAAGCTTGGTATTGGCGCTGTGATCACCTACCCAAACTCAACTAAAACCAGGGAAACGATAAGTAAATTGCCCATTGAATCTATGGTGTTAGAAACTGATTCGCCGGATATGCCTCTCTATCAACAGCACACAAAAAACAATTCGCCAGTCAACATTATCCCTATTTTTGATGCTTTGAATGAATTACGTAAAGAATCAAAATTACAACTTGCCACACAACTTTATAAAAATGTGGGCAATATATTTCTTTTATCCGATGACTAATTAATAAAATCAGCGTAAAATAGCCCCCTTTTTGAAATAGTTTAAATTTTAAGGTGATTTTTCATGGTTCAATATCCAATGACTGCCGCTGGTGCCGCTTCTTTACGTCGGGAGCTTGAAAAGCTTAAGAACGTAACTCGTCCTGAAATTGTGGCTGCTATTGCAGAAGCACGAGAACATGGTGACCTTAAAGAAAATGCAGAATACCATGCGGCACGTGAACAACAGGGGTTTTGTGAAGGACGTCTTCAAGATATTGAAGCAAAGCTTTCAAATGCACAAATTATTGATATCAGTAAAATTGTTAATAACGGTAAAGTTATTTTTGGTGCAACAGTAACGATTGTGAATGTAGATAGCGATGAAGAGGTTACGTATAAAATTGTAGGTGATGATGAAGCAGATATTAAACTAAACCTTATTTCAGTGAGTTCACCGATTGCACGTGGCTTAATTGGAAAATGGTTAGATGATGAGATCACCATTAAAACACCGGGTGGTGCAATTGATTATGAAATTATCAATGTGCAATATGTGGCATAAATAATTACTCGTTATCATACAGTTGTTTATCGTGGTTATAACCATTATATGTCATCTATCTTCGAGCGAGTGCCAGACAACGTATATTGATGACTAAGAGGCAATGCAAGGTACAAAAAAGCCCAGATAAACTGGGCTTTTTTAGCATAAAGGGGGAATTATTTTCGAGGTAAATCGATTTTTTTCTCTTCACTTTGACGGTATAACACCACAATGTGACCAATTTTTGCTACATTAATCGCTTCAGTTTCACGAACAATCGCATCTACGATCAACTGTTTCATTTCACGATCATCGGTTGCGATTTTAACTTTGATTAACTCATGGAAATTGAGTGCATTCTCAATTTCTGCAAGTACACCTTCAGTTAGGCCATTTTGACCAAGTAGCACAACAGGTTTTAATGGGTGCGCTAAACCTTTTAAGTGTTTCTTTTGTTTATTTGATAAATTCATACAAATTCTTTCATTTTAGGGTTGAAAACCAGCCATTCTACCCTTAAATATAATGTTTTACTATTCATACCCATAATATTTCAACCTGTGAGCTGAGTAATAAAGAGTTAGGCATGAAATTGTAGCCCAGTCACTCACCTTAACGGTTTTATAGTAACCAAGATGACGCGCTTCAAAGTTGCATTACATTGCTTTTATCAAAAGTTGAATACACTTACATCCACATGACTGTGCTCTGTGGCGTCTGATGCGAACATGTTGAAATAAGAGTGGGTAATTAACTAGATGAGAAATTATTATGGGTAAAAAAGTCAATGCTGGCGTATCAAAACCAGGTGTTTTAAAAAAGAGTAGTTCGGGCAGCTCTAAACGTTGGATGCAAGAGCATGTTAATGATTTTTATGTCAAAGAAGCAAATCGTTTAGGGTTACGTTCTCGTGCTGTTTTTAAACTCGAAGAGATTAACAAAAAAGATAAACTCATTAAATCAGGTATGACCGTTGTTGATTTAGGTGCTGCACCTGGCAGTTGGTCACAGTGGTGCGTAGACACTGTTGGTTTAAGGGGGAAAGTGATTGCCTGTGATATTTTAACGATGGACTCTATCGCTGGGGTCGATTTTTTACAGGGCGATTTTCGTGAAGAAGAAGTACTGAATACACTGTTAAAGCGTATTGGAGATAATAAAGTGGATGTGGTGATGTCAGATATGGCACCTAATATGAGTGGTAATGCCGCTATGGATCAACCTAAATCTATGTATTTAGTCGAACTTGCGCTTGATATGTGTGCGGATGTATTAATTAAAGAAGGCAGTTTTATTGTCAAAGTTTTCATGGGTGCCGATTTTGATAATTATTTGCTGGCAGTAAAAAAAGCATTTAAAGCGGTAAAAACGCGTAAACCTGAATCTTCGCGGGCTCGCTCTCGAGAAGTTTATTTAGTTGCCACTGGTTTCAAAGGTTAATGGTTGCCTACTCGAATATTTTATAAGGTTTATGCGCAATAGGATGTAAATAGTCACTCTGAAATTTTTACTTAGAATTTAAAAGAAGTACGTTAGGTGGCAATATTTACACTTTACTGGACAAATATTACTGAACTTTGCCATTTTATGGCAACTATCTAGTGGAGACTATTTTTAAACTGTAGTAGTCTAACCATTGAAAATTTATTTATTTACATGAGGTTTACATCTTGAACGATATGGCAAAAAACCTAATATTGTGGCTGGTTATCGCAGTGGTATTAATGTCTCTATTCCAAGGGTTTGGTAGCGACAGTGATAAACAGAGTGCAATGGATTATACCACTTTTAATAAAGAGGTAAGCCAAGGGCAAATTCAGCAAGTTAAAATTGATGGTCAAGTGATCAAAGGAATTAAAACAAATCAAAGTTCTTTTGTAACTTATATTCCTGCGCCTGATCTTGATTTAATGAATTATTTAATTAAATACAATGTGAAAGTAGAAGGTACTGCACCTGAAGAAACAAGTTTCTTAGCCTCTATTTTTGTTTCTTGGTTCCCGATGTTATTGCTGATTGGTGTGTGGATATTCTTCATGCGTAATATGCAAGGTGGTGGTAAGGGAGGAGCAATGTCATTTGGTAAGAGTAAAGCCAAATTGATGGGTGATGACCAAATTAAAACAACCTTTGCAGATGTTGCAGGTTGTGATGAAGCCAAAGAAGATGTTAAAGAGCTGGTTGATTACCTAAAAGATTCAACTAAATTTGAAAAACTCGGTGGGCGCATTCCAACGGGCGTTTTGTTAGTCGGTCCTCCTGGTACGGGTAAAACTTTACTTGCAAAAGCGATTGCTGGTGAAGCAAAAGTACCTTTTTTCGCGATTTCAGGCTCTGATTTTGTAGAGATGTTTGTCGGTGTTGGTGCATCACGTGTACGTGATATGTTTGAACAAGCTAAAAAATCTGCGCCCTGTATCATCTTTATTGATGAGATTGATGCTGTCGGTCGTCAACGTGGTAGCGGTGTCGGTGGTGGTAATGATGAACGTGAACAAACATTAAACCAATTGCTCGTCGAGATGGATGGTTTTGAAGGTAATGAAGGCGTTATTGTTGTTGCTGCAACGAACAGACCTGATGTACTCGACCCTGCGTTATTACGCCCAGGTCGTTTTGACCGTCAAGTTGTGGTGGCATTACCCGATGTGCGTGGTCGTGAGCAAATCCTCAATGTACATATGCGCAAAGTGCCGTTAGCTGATGATGTACAAGCTAAAATATTAGCGCGTGGTACACCAGGGTTCTCGGGGGCAGATCTCGCTAACTTAGTTAATGAGGCCGCGCTATTTGCAGCGCGCTCAAATAAACGCACTATTACAAAAGACGACTTTGAACAAGCACGTGACAAAATCCTGATGGGCGCAGAACGTCGCAGTTTAGTGATGCGTGTCGAAGATAAAGAGTCAACCGCTTACCATGAAGCAGGTCATGCAATTGTTGCTAAATTAGTACCTCAGCATCACCCTATTCATAAAGTGACGATTATTCCACGTGGGCGCTCTTTGGGTGTGACACAATTTTTACCTGAAGGTGATCAAATTAGTCAAAACCGTCAAGAACTTGAAAGTAGTATTTCAGTCGCCTATGGCGGTCGCATCGCCGAAGAGTTAATCTACGGTAAAGACAAGGTATCAACCGGCGCATCACAAGATATAAAACAAGCTTCTACTATCGCTCGTGCAATGGTGACGGAGTGGGGGTTCTCTGAAAAACTAGGTCCGATTTTACTAACGGCTGAACCCAATTCATTACGCTCAAATACCGTTTCTCATGAAACCGGTAAGTTGATTGATGATGAAGTCCGTCATTTTATTGAGATTAACTATCAACGTGCTTATCAATTATTAACAGATAATTTAGATATTTTACATGCAATGAAAGATGCATTGATGAAGTTTGAAACTATCGATTCAGATCAAGTTGATGATTTGATGGCACGCATTGACGTGCGAGTACCTGCTGATTGGACGGAAGATAAGTATGAAGACTCTAAAGAAGATGATTCTAAAGAAGAGGATACTGAAGCAGTGAAACCTGATGTTAAAGAAGCAACCGCCGCTGACGTTAAAGAAGAAACAACAGCCGACGCTCAAGAAACAACAACATCTAAAGTAGAAACGGAAGAAGCAAAAGACGATAAAGACGATAAAGAAGATAAATAATTACTCTTTTTTATTCACTGTTCCTAGAAAAACCTAAGCTTGCTTAGGTTTTTTTTTAAGTGAAAGGTAATAAAAGATATGCAACTACAAAGCGGTGTAAAATCATTAGACTTAAATTCACCCCAAGTGATGGGCATTTTAAACGTAACACCGGACTCTTTTTCGGATGGTGGTTATTTTTCTAATCTTGATAATGCATTGCAGCAAGCGACCAAAATGGTTGATCAAGGCGCTGCTATTATCGATATTGGTGGCGAGTCTACACGACCAGGTGCGGCTGATGTTGTTATACAGGAAGAGTTAGACAGGGTGCTTCCTATCATTGAAAAAATATCAAAAAACCTAGATTGCTGGATCTCTATCGATACCAGTAAAGCACTTGTTATGAGCGAAGCGGTCAAAAATGGTGCTAACCTTATTAATGATGTACGCGCGTTACAGGGAAAAGGTGCATTACACGCCGCTGTCAGCGCTCAAGTGCCAGTTTGTTTAATGCATATGCAAGGTGTGCCTCGTTCCATGCAAGCGATGACAGAATATGATAATTTATTAGTTGAGGTAGAAAGTTTTTTATTACAACGTGCAAAAGCTTGTATTAAAGCAGGTATTTTAAAAGAGCACATCATTTTAGACTTAGGATTTGGCTTTGGTAAGCAACCTAAGCATAACTTTGAACTTTTAGCTGCCACTAAACGGTTTGTCGCCTTAGGTTATCCGTTGTTAACGGGCGTTTCACGAAAATCAATGTTTGGGCATTTGCTAAACCGTGATATAAATGAGCGACTAGCAGGAAGCTTAGCGGGTGCATTAATTGCAATACAGCAAGGTTCACAAATAATTCGAGTGCATGATGTCGCTGAAACAATCGACATCATTAGAGTGTTACAAGAAGTTAACGCTTTTAATTAATAAAAAATAAGAAGATAACACATGAAAAAAAGATATTTTGGTACTGACGGTATCCGTGGCAAAGTAGGGGAGTCTTTAATCACCCCTGAGTTTGCACTGAAATTAGGTTGGGCCGCTGGGCGTGTACTGGCTAAAACAGGTTCTAAAAAAGTTCTTATTGGCAAAGACCCGCGTATTTCAGGTTATATGTTAGAAGCTGCACTGCAAGCTGGATTAACGGCTGCTGGTTTACGTCCCGTTTTAATGGGACCAATGCCAACACCTGCTGTTGCTTATTTAACGCGCACCTTTCGCGCTACTGCTGGCATCGTTATTAGTGCATCACATAATCCCTTTCATGATAATGGAATAAAGTTTTTTTCAGGCGAAGGGGTTAAATTATCTGAACAGGTTGAGCTTGAAATTGAAGCAGAGATTGATAAACCACTTAAATGTGTTGAATCAAGTGAGTTAGGTAAAGCTTTTCGTATTAATGATGCCGCGGGACGTTACATTGAATTTTGTAAAAGTACCTTCCCCACAAAATATGATTTAAGTGGACTTAAAATTGTGGTTGATTGTGCTAATGGTGCAACCTATCACATTGCACCGATGGTGATCAGTGAGTTAGGCGCAGAGGTTATTGCCATGGGCGTCGAGCCAAATGGCGTTAATATCAATTTAAATTGTGGCGCAACGAGCATGCAGGCACTTTCTGAGCGAGTGGTTAAGGAGCAAGCTGATTTTGGTGTTGCTTTTGATGGTGATGGCGACCGTGTGATGATGGTTGATCACACTGGTTATATTCTAGATGGTGATGAAATTCTTTATATCATCGCACGTGATAGATTACGTACGGGTAATTTGAAAGGTGGCGCGGTGGGGACGACCATGTCCAATTTGGGTCTCGAGCAAGCATTAAAAACATTAGGTATCCCATTTGATCGCAGTGATGTAGGGGATCGCCATGTCATGGAACTGATGAATAAAAATAATTGGTGTATTGGCTCTGAAAATTCAGGGCATGTAATATGCTCTGATCTGTTAGCAACGGGTGATGGCATTGTGTCAGGATTGCAGGTCATGAGTGCGATGTGCGGTAGTCGTATGACACTGCATGAATTACGTCAAGGCATGAAAAAATATCCACAAATATTAGTTAATGTACGTTTTAATAATGAGATTGACCCGCTGCAAGATAAAGATGTATTAGCGGAATTACAAGCCGTTGAAACTTTGCTGGAAGGTAACGGGCGCGTATTATTAAGAAAGTCAGGTACTGAGCCTGTTTTCCGTGTGATGGTTGAAGCGGATGACAAAGAGGATATAGTGCGCGGTTATGCACAGCGAATTGCAAGTAAAGTCAAAGCGTAATTTACTATTTAGCATAAAAAATAGACGAATAGACTGCTAATGTAATAAAACATTAAAAAATGTCGCTTTATTGCCTTGTGGTTTGCGTTTGTTTTCAGTATTATTCGCTCGCTCTATTATTAGAGTCGATAAGTTTCTAGGGAATATTAGGTATATTTTTATGTATGAGATGCTGTTAGTTGTTTATTTAATTGTTTCAATTATTCTTGTTGGTTTTGTTTTAATTCAACAGGGTAAAGGTGCCGGTATGGGCGCTTCATTTGGCTCTGGTGCGTCAAATACCGTGTTTGGTGCCAGCGGTGCTGGTAATTTTATGACACGCACAACTGCAGTGCTTGCGATTGCCTTTTTTGTCTTAAGTTTAGTGCTTGGTAACTTGACGTCTAATAAAACATCAGAGAAGGATTCTTACTCTGATTTAACCATTGAAGAGGTTGTTGAAGTGCCAGTTGAAGTGGATACCTCAACACAAATCCCAGAGTAATCAATTAAAAAATATGCGGATGTGGTGGAATTGGTAGACACGCAGCCTTGAGGGGGCTGTGGCTTAGGCCGTGAGAGTTCAAGTCTCTCCATCCGCACCAATTATAAAACCAAAGTAATTTAATTACTTTGGTTTTTTTATGCCTTGATTTTTATTCTCAAGATAGTTGTGATAAGCATTGCTTCGCGCTTGAAATATGTTTATAATTCGGCACATCAAGCAGACTATAAAATGAATGTTTTTTATAGTTTGGCCATTCAGACCATTAGTTTTAGACTAGGTCTCGCTTGTTTTAAGCAAGCAATTGAATGAAGCTCCAATTTATTGGGGCTTTTTTGTTATTTACCTATCTGAAAAGTTCAAATTAGGTAAGGAAATATTAGGGCTATATGCCCTTTTTTCGTTTCTGTACCTAAGCAATTAGGTCATAAAAGGGGGATTGATTTGGCAAGTTTAGAACAACGATTAACTGAAATGTTTGCACCAAGTGTAGAAGATTTAGGTTATGAATTAGTGGGTATTGAATATATCCGTGCAGGCAGTCATTCAACACTACGTGTTTATATTGATCAAGATGCGGGTATTTTGGTTGATGACTGTGCGGCTGTTAGTCGCCAAATCAGTGCGCTAATGGACGTTGAAGATCCGATCACTAATGAATATACATTAGAGGTTTCATCACCAGGGCTAGAGCGTCCTCTCTTTAATGCCACACATTATGCGGCCTTTTCTGGTGAAACAGTAAAAATACAGTTGCGTATGCCCATTCAAAACCGTCGTAAATGGAAAGGTATTATTGACCGTGTTGAAGGCGAAATAATTTGTGTAAATGTTGATGGTACGCTTGAACGATTTGCATTGAGTAATATCCAAAAAGCGAACATTGTTCCAAAATTTGATTAATTAAGGCGATGAAAAATGAATAATAAAGAGATTTTATTAGTCGTAGAAGCAGTCTCTAATGAAAAAGGTCTTCCTCGTGAAGCTATTTTTGAAGCACTAGAGAGCGCATTAGCGATTGCAACAAAAAAGAAATTTGAGCAAGAAGTTGAAATTCGTGTTGCCATCGACCGTGAAACAGGTGATTTTGAAACGTTTCGTCGTTGGTTAGTACTTGCACCGGATGCTGAGATGGAAAACCCATGTTCAGAAATGACTTTTGAAGCCGCTGAGTTTGATAACTCAGAAATTCAAATCGGCGAATTTATTGAAGATAGTATTGACTCTGTTAAGTTTGACCGCATTGCAACACAAACGGCAAAACAAGTGATCGTACAAAAAGTGCGTGAAGCTGAGCGTGCACAAGTGGTAGAGCAATATGCAGAACAAAAAGGTGAATTAATCACCGGTTTAGTAAAACGCATGAATCGTGAAAATATTCTGTTGGATCTTGGTGGCAACGCTGAAGCGGTTATATTCCGTGACGAAATGCTACCACGTGAAAACTTCCGCCCAGGTGATCGTTTACGTGGTTTACTCTTTGATGTTCGCCCTGAAGCGCGTGGTGCACAGCTGTTTATGACACGTACGCAACCGGAAATGCTGATTGAGCTATTCCGCTTGGAAGTGCCAGAAATTGCCGAAGAATTGATTGATATCATGGGGGCCGCTCGTGATCCGGGTTCGCGTGCAAAAATTGCAGTGAAATCAAATGATCAGCGCATTGACCCTATTGGAGCTTGTGTTGGTATGCGTGGCGCACGTGTGCAGGCTATCTCGAGTGAGTTAGGTGGCGAACGTGTTGATATCATCCTTTGGGATGAAAATCCTGCACAATTTGTTATCAATGCCATGTCTCCTGCGGAAGTCGCCTCTATTGTTTTAGACGAAGATACGCACAGCATGGACATCGCCGTTGAAGAAGAAAATCTTGCGCCAGCGATTGGTCGTAATGGTCAAAATATTCGTTTAGCATCAGAGCTCACAGGCTGGGTCTTGAATGTCATGACCGTTGCTGAACTAAAAGAAAAACACCAAGCAGAAGCGGATTCGGTGATCACTGTCTTTACCGATGCTCTGGAAATTGATGAAGATTTTGCAAGTGTATTAGCTGACGAAGGCTTCACTTCACTTGAAGAAATTGCTTACGTACCCATTAATGAATTACTGGCCATCGAAGGTCTTGATGAAGAGATGGTTGAGGAATTACGTGGCCGTGCGAAAGATGTATTAGCGACCAAAGCACTGGTCGCTGAAGAGAATTTAGAAGGTACTAAACCTGCTGATGATCTACTGGCTCTTAAAGGCTTAGAAGCTCATCTTGCCTTTGTATTTGCAAGTAAAGGTATTATCACACTCGAAAATCTTGCAGAACAAGCTGTGGACGATCTTCTTGAAATTGAAGAATTAAACGAACAAAAAGCAGGTGAGCTTATTATGGCTGCACGTAACATCTGTTGGTTTAGTGAAGATGCCGAATAAGTAAAGATAGGAGAAAAATAATGTCAGATATTTTATTAAATGAGCTTGCAAAAGAGCTAAACAAAACGGCTGAAACGCTGGTGAAACAATTTGCTGATGCAGGTATTACAAAAAATGCATCGGATAAAGTTACTTTAAATGAAAAAGAAACACTTACCACTTACCTTCAAAAACAACATGGCGGTGAGCAAAAGAAAAAGATGACTCTACAACGCAAAACAAAAACGACGCTTAATGTAAAAGGTCAATCTATCAATATTGAAGTACGTAAAAAACGTACTTACGTAAAACGTACTGATACTGAAATTGCTGTTGAAAATGAAGAGAAAGCGGCTGAAGTTGCTGCTGAGCAAGCTAAAGTAGAAGCTGAAGTTAAAGCACAGAAAGCCGTTGCTGAAAAGTTACAGGCTGAAAAACTAGTCGCTAAGAAAGAAGCGGATGACAAAGCCAAAAAAGCAGCTGCTGCGAATAAAGAAAAACAAGCGTCGGTAAAAGTTGAAAAAACAGCAGAGCAAATTGAAGCGGAAAAAGAAGCAACAGCATTGCTTAAAAAAGCCGATAAACAAAAAACCGAAAAAGCCGAAAAAGAAGCCGCTGAGCAAGCGCTTATTGCTGCAAAACTAGCAGAAGAAAACTCAGGGCGCTGGGCAAAAGAAGAAGAAGAGCGTAAAAAAGCGACTGCTGCACAGGATTACCATGTGACTTCATCAGCCGCCGCTCAAGAAGCAGAGGACGCATCGGATACAAAAGCAGAAGGCCCAAGCCGTCGTAAGAAAAAGAAAAAAGCGCCTGCACCTGCTCCCGTTGCACATGGTCGTCGTGGTCGTCGTGGCAGAAAATCACGTGTTGCAACCCCTTCTGCACTTCAACAAGCATTTGAAAAACCAGCCGCTCCCGTTGAACGTGAGATCAAAATTGGTGAAACCATTACTGTTGCTGAGCTAGCTAATAAAATGGCCGTTAAAGCAACCGAAGTGATTAAAGAGATGATGAAGATGGGCGCAATGGCGACTATCAACCAAGTTATCGACCAAGAAACAGCAACATTAGTGGTCGAAGAAATGGGCCATACGGTTATTTTAACCAAAGAAAATGAGTTAGAAGAAGCGGTAATGGCGGAAGCTCACCAAGGTGGTGAAGTGACCTCGCGCGCCCCTGTTGTAACTATCATGGGTCACGTTGACCACGGTAAAACATCACTACTTGATTACATTCGTCGCGCAAAAGTTGCTGATGGCGAAGCCGGTGGTATTACCCAGCATATCGGTGCTTACCATGTAGAAACTGATAAAGGTATGATTTCGTTTCTTGATACGCCCGGACATGCGGCGTTTACATCAATGCGTGCTCGTGGTGCTAAAGCGACAGATATCGTGGTCTTAGTTGTTGCTGCTGATGATGGCGTAATGCCACAAACAATCGAAGCGATTCAGCATGCAAAAGCTGCTGGCGTACCTTTGATTGTTGCGGTCAATAAAATTGATAAAGAAGGCGCGGATTTAGATCGTGTTAAAACTGAGCTTTCTCAGCATGACATTATCTCTGAAGAATGGGGCGGTGAGAATATCTTCGCACATGTTTCAGCTAAAGTTGGTACGGGCATTGATGAATTACTTGATAGTATTTTATTACAAGCGGAAATGTTAGATTTAGAAGCTGTTTCCACCGGTCCTGCTTCGGGTGTAGTGATTGAGTCGCGCCTTGATAAAGGTCGTGGTCCAGTTGCTTCTATTCTTATTCAAAAAGGTCAGTTGAAGCAAGGTGATATCGTACTTTGTGGTCTTGAATATGGTCGTGTTCGTGCAATGCGAGATGAGAATGGTAAGGCCATTGAATTTGCTGGTCCCTCTATCCCTGTTGAAGTATTAGGTCTGTCTGGTGTGCCTAAAGCCGGTGACGAAGCGACCGTTGTTAAAGATGAGAAAAAAGCGCGTGAAGTTGCACTTTATCGCCAAGGTAAATTCCGTGATATCAAACTTGCTCGTCAACAGAAAGCAAAACTTGATAATATGTTTAGTAACATGGAAACGGGTGAAATTTCTGAGCTTAACATTGTACTGAAAGCCGATGTACAGGGTTCTCTAGAAGCTATTTCTGAGTCATTAAACAAATTATCAACGGATGAAGTTAAAGTTAACATCATCGGTCGTGGTGTTGGTGGTATTACTGAAACAGATGCCTCTTTAGCATCCGCTTCTGGTGCTATCGTGATTGGTTTTAATGTCCGTGCTGATGCCTCTGCGCGTAAACTGATTGATAACGAAGCCGTTGATTTACATTATTACAGCATTATTTATGACCTAATTGATGAAGTTCGTGCTGCGATGAGTGGTTTATTAGCGCCTGAATTCAGACAAGAAATCACTGGTATTGCTGACGTTCGTGAAGTATTTAAGTCACCAAAAATTGGTTTAATTGCTGGCTGTATGGTCACTGAAGGTAAAATCAAACGTAACAATCCTATTCGTGTATTACGTGAAAACGTGGTTATTTACGAAGGTGTACTTGAGTCTCTACGTCGCTTTAAAGACGATGCTGAAGAAGTGCGTAACGGTATGGAATGTGGTATTGGTGTTAAAAACTACAATGACGTCCGTGTTGGTGATCAAATCGAAGTGTTTGAAATTATTGAAGTTAAACGTACTCTTTAATTTTAAATTAGTGTGATTTGAACAATGGAGGCTATGTGCCTCCATTGTTGTTTATAAAGAATAATCCTTACTAGGAGTAAATAATGGCAAATGATTACAGCCGTACCTCGCGTGTTTCACAACAGGTTCAAAAAGAGCTAGCACGTATTTTACAACAAGAAGTTAAAGACCCACGTATTGGCATGGTGACCATTTCAGGTGTTGATATCACCCGTGATTTAGCCTACGCAAAAGTATTTGTTACCTTTTTAACCATTGGTGACCAAACCAATGATGAATCACTGGAAGGTCTCAATTCTGCCGCCGGTTACGTTCGTCGGTTATTAGGTAAAGCGATGCGTCTACGCATTGTGCCTGAAGTACGTTTCTGCTTTGACGAAACCCTTACTGAAGGTTTACGCATTTCAGAGTTAGTTAGTGGCGCAGTTAAAAATGACAAAGAAAAAATGGCAGAGTCTGGTCGTGTTGATGAAATAAATCAAGACGATGAGGAAAATGCATAATGGCAAGGCGTGGTAAAGGCCGTAGCATTAATGGGGTTCTTTTATTAGATAAACCTACCGATATTAGCTCTAACCATGCATTGCAACGTGTGAAACGCATATTTTTTGCTAATAAAGCGGGTCATACTGGTGCGCTTGACCCACTTGCAACGGGCATGTTACCTATTTGTTTAGGCGAAGCGACCAAGTTTTCACAATTTTTACTTGATTCAGATAAGCGTTATATTGTGACGGCTAAATTAGGTGTGCGCACTGATACCAGTGATTCACAAGGTGATGTTGTTTGTGAAAAGCCAGTCTCGGTCACTCAAGCACAATTAGATGTTGCGATTGATACTTTCCGTGGCGATATTATGCAGATTCCCTCGATGTATTCAGCATTGAAGTTTGAAGGTAAACCTTTGTATAAATATGCTCGTGAAGGCATTACTATCGACCGTCCTGCTCGCCCAATAAGTGTTTATGAGATTAATCAGTTACGCTTTGAAGGTGACGAAATAGACCTCGATATTCATGTCAGTAAAGGCACTTATATCCGTACTATCGTTGATGATTTAGGTGAGTTACTTGGTTGCGGTGCACATGTTTCAATGTTACGCCGTACGCAAGTTGCCGATTACCCCTATGAGAATATGGTTACGATAAATCAGTTAGACCGCTTAATTGAACAAGCGAAAGAACAGGATATCAGTCCTTATGAATTGTTAGATCCTCTCTTGCTTGCGATGGATACGGCGGTGAAAAATTATCCAGAAGTGAATATCAGTGCGGCAATGGGTGATTACATATTGCATGGCCAACCGGTACAAATATTTGGCGCGCCCGATGATACATTAGTCCGTATTACTGTGGGTGAAACACATACTTTTATTGGCATGGGACAAATGAACGATGATGGTTTGATTGCACCAAAACGTCTAGTCAATCTGTAAGCTTATGCTGTTGATTGTTGATTGTTGAGAGTGTGCATTAACTTGTGCGCTTTATTTTCTCCCTTGATATTTTTCACCTCAGTGAATCTATAATAAAAGACTGTTATGACTAAACTCGATTTTTCCGCTATTAATAAATCCTCTGCAAAATCTTTTAATCAACAAAAAAACATGATCAAAAAAATAGGTAAAGGACAAACTATTTTATGCCTTCATTGCCAGCAACCATTGCAACTTTCGGTTTCCAGTGGAAACGAGACGGGGGTAAGTTGCCCAAAAGGATGCACCCAGATCAACTTGGAAGTTGAAGAAAAATAGGGCATATCTATCGGGCAATCTTAACATGATCACGTTAAGTGCAAGTATAAGCGATTTTAATTGCCAACCCACCCTGTGAGGTTTCTCGATATTTTACATTCATATCTTTACCTGTTTCATACATCGTCTCAATCACCTTATCCAGTGAAATACGGGGCTTACTCATACGATGCATTGCCATACGCGAGGCATTAATTGCTTTCATTGCTGAGATTGCATTACGCTCTATGCACGGTACTTGAACTTGTCCAGCAACGGGATCACAGGTTAATCCTAAGTGATGCTCCATTGCAATTTCAGCTGCTTGAGTTACTTGTAATGGTCCTCCCCCCATTATCTCCGTTAAAGCGGCCGCTGCCATTGAACAAGAAACACCTATCTCACCTTGACAGCCCACCTCCGCACCAGAAATAGAGGCATTTCCTTTAAATAATCCACCAATAGCCGCTGCCGTCAAAAAGAAACGGCTATATTGATCTGGACCGACGGTAGTGATAAATTTATCGTAATAACTCAGTACCGCGGGAATAATTCCTGCAGAGCCATTGGTCGGGGCGGTAACGATACGACCACCGGCTGCATTCTCTTCACTGATAGCAAGCGCATACATATTTACCCAATCAATCAGTTCCATCGGATCCATGTCGATTTTACTATTAACGGATAAGTGCTGATATAAAGCGGGTGCGCGACGCAGAACATGTAATGGACCTGCTAATACTCCTGGGGTGTTACAGCCCCGTATAATGCATTGTTGCATTGTTTCCCAAATTTTAGCAAAACGTTGTTCTATATGTTGTTTACTGAAGGTGCAGAGTTCATTCTTCATCATTATAGTACTGATACTCATATCATTTTTAACACATTGGTCGAGCAATGTTTTAGCACTATTAAAGGGATAAATTACCTTTGTTTGGTTTTTTTTTGTATCATAAAACTTACTTTGCTCAATAATAGAGCCCCCTCCTAACGAATAATAGGTTTGTGTGAAAACCCGTTGATCATTAATAAAGGCATGTAATACGAGACCATTTTCATGTAAAGGTAAGGCTTCATTAATAAAGTTAATGGCACTGCGAGGAAAGCGCACTTTATGTTTTTGGGGGCCAATAGCAAGTTGTTCAGATTGTTCAACTTGTTTCATAAAATTTTCAATCATATCTAGGTCAACATATTCGGCCTCAAAACCGGCAAGGCCTAAAATAATCGCTAAATCAGTTCTATGCCCCTTACCGGTTAATGATAATGAACCGTGAAGATCAACGCTGATCTCTGTGATATCGCTCAATTTTACTGTTTCTTGAAGCGCATCAATAAATTGCTTCGACGCTTTCATCGGACCTAAAGTGTGTGAGCTTGAGGGACCAATACCAATTTTAAAAATATCAAAAACACTATACATAAATTTCTACTTTAATATTAAGGATACGGTTTACTTTAGCACTTAACTGCTATTTAAGCTAAGTGCTTAAAAATAACCAGTTAGGCACAAAAAAACATCATACATCTATCATAATTAATCATTAACTCGGTTAATTAAAGGCTCACAAAGAAACAAAAATAGGCTGTAAAAAATGATGAAAGCGCAACTGTAATGTCCATTATTTTAAATGAAAAAATGACTCGAGCGATTAATTTAGGTAATAAATAAAGATTCTCTGAATTCAAATGTGGAATCTTTTTAAGTTTTGTCATTGTAGAGGAGTCAACAATAGATAGTTGTGATGTCACAATTGCACCGCGTATCGAGTAGCGTTTAAGATCGCCCATTAATTTTGTTAAGATAACAACAACATTTTATTGATCGGTATATAATTTTATTCATCGGGGTTTGGTATTATTTGCGTTAACTGTTACGGTACACAACCTTTAACCAGAAGGGTAAAATAATCTGGTTTACATTTACTATTCTATTAATGAAGTCATTTTAAGGGTTAATATATGAAGATAAATTCAATAATTAAAAGTATTTTGCTTTTTGCAGTGGTCGTCTCTTCCGGTTTACAAGCTAAGCCTGTATATATTGCAACGACTGCAATTGTTGAACATCCTGCTTTAGATGCCGTGCGCGATGGTATTAAGGCGGTATTAAATGAAAATGGCTATGTCGGTGAAAAATTAAAATTTACCTATGAAAGTGCCCAAGGACAGCCTGTCATTGCAGCCCAAATTGCACGCAAAATAGTTGGTAATCAGCCCGATGTCATTGTTGCCATTGCCACACCTTCTGCACAAGCCGCTGTCAGTGCAAGTAAAAATATTCCTATTGTATTTTCTGCCGTAACAGACCCTGTTGCTGCTAAATTAGTCTCTAGTTTAATACAGCCAGGTAAAAATGTGACTGGATTGTCAGATAAGGTCAATGTAAAACAGCATTTAGCTCTTCTAAAAGAAATTTTGCCAAATTTAAAATCAGTGGGCATTCCTTATAATCCAGGCGAAGCTAACTCTGTTTCAATGATGGCTGACATGAAAGAGGCTGCTGCTGAAATGGGTATTAAAATTGTTGAATCTGCAGCCCCTAAATCTTCCGATGTGATGATTGCAACAAAGCAACTGATTGGTAAAGTTGATGCCATTTACTGCCCAATAGATAATACCATTATTAGTGCATTTGAATCCGTCGTTAAAGTGGGTATTGATGCTCAGGTTCCTGTTTTTGCTGCTGATACAGGTTCAGTTGAGCGTGGTGCTGTGGCTGCTGTAGGTTACAATTATTTTGATCTTGGTCGTCAAACCGGTGAGATTGTTTTGCGTATTTTAAAAGGTGAAAAACCCGGTGATATTGATGTAAAAATGGCGCAAGGTACGAGTTTATTTGTTAATCCTAAAATGGCTGCGCGTATGGGGATTACTATACCAAAAGAAGTCATCGATCGTGCCACTAAAGTTATTAAATAACAACGGATATATATGTCTCTTTTTTCTTTTTTAGGTACGTTAGAAATAGGCTTTATTTATGGTCTAGTTGCCATTGGCGTTTATCTTACTTTTCGTATTTTAGATTTTCCTGATCTTACCGTGGATGGTAGTTTCACACTTGGGGCTGCTGTTACAGCAACCCTAATTGTAATGGGTGTTAATGTTTATTTAGCAACCTTAGCAGGGACTCTTGCTGCTGCCTGTGCAGGGCTGGTCACTGCATGGCTCAACTTACGTTTTGATATTCTGCATCTGCTCGCCAGTATATTAACCATGACTGCGTTATACACAATTAATTTACGTGTTATGGGTAAACCAAATGTTGCGTTAATTATGGAACCCACTATCTTGACGCCTTTTGAAGGCATATTTGGCCTCCCTGATATGTATATGCGCGTAATATTCGTCGCTATCTGTGCTATTTTTGGTGCCTTATTGGTTGCTTGGTTCTTAAAAACGCAATATGGCTTGGCGATGCGCGCGGTTGGCTCAAATAAACGCATGGCACAAGCCAATGGTATCGTCATCAAAGAAAAAGTTTATGCTGGGCTGGCGATTTCTAATGGTTTAGTTGGGCTGGCCGGTGCACTTTTTGCACAAACTAATGGCTTTGCCGATTCTACTATGGGCATTGGCACTATCGTTGTTGGGTTAGCGGCGGTCATTATTGGTCAGTCACTCTTTTCTAGTCGCTCTATGTATGTCATTGTGATGAGCTGTATTGTTGGTTCCGTATTATATCGTCTGGCTGTTTCTTTGGCGCTTAATGCCGATTTCATTGGCTTTAGCACTTCGGATTTAAATCTCATCACAGCGGTACTTGTTGCCTTAGCATTAATCTTTCCTAAATTACGTAATGAATGGAAAGCAAAACGGGCCGCGAGGAATGACACATGATTTGTTGTAAAGATTTACATGTTACTTTTAATCGTGCTTTACCCACGGAAAAGTTAGCATTACGAGGCATTGATTTAACCATCCCTTCGGGTGAGTTTGTAACCGTGATCGGCTCCAATGGAGCGGGTAAATCGACATTGTTGAATACCATTGCGGGTGATATAAGCACCACTAAGGGAAAAATATTTTTTGGTGATCGGGATGTTACTAAACTACCTGCAACGGAAAGAACCGCTGATATTGCTCGGGTTTTTCAAGATCCTCTTGCGGGAACTTGTGGTGATTTGACTGTTGAAGAAAATATGTCTCTTGCTTATGGAAGAGGTAAACGAGGGCGACTTACTTTAGCCTTAAACAGTAAAGTACGTAATATTTTCCGCGAGCAATTAAGTCGTTTAAACCTGGGTCTTGAAGATCGCCTTGAGAGTGACATGGGGCTATTATCAGGTGGTCAACGGCAATCGGTTAGTCTGTTAATGTCTGCTTTACAGCCAAGTCGTATTTTATTGCTCGATGAGCATACCGCCGCACTGGACCCAAAAACAGCGGCATTAATCATGGATATTTCATCACAAATCATTGCTGAAAAGCAGTTAACCGTGATGATGGTAACACACTCTATGCGTCAAGCATTAGACCATGGTTCGCGTACTATCATGTTACATGAAGGTAAAATTATCTTTGACTTGTCGGATAATCAACGTGCCAATTACCAAGTTAAAGATTTATTGAATCTCTTTGCACAGGCACGCAGTGATGGTGAAGAATTAGATGATGATAAATTATTATTAGGGAGTTAATCATTTTCTTATTTTAAACGTTTACGCTATTAAAAGGAGGTGTTTATATAAACACCTCCTTTTTTATATCCTATTTTTCAAATCAACACATTGATCTGTATCTCAGCACTTATGCTTTCATTCTTTAACCGCGGGTTATTATTTTATTGCCATGGATAATACCAAAGGAACTAAAAAGGTGATCACCCTCGCTCGTTTAAATCAACCTTAACTGCGTTGTGAGCTTTGAAGTGAGGATAACTATCTCCTGCAACTCACGCCTTGTTACCGTTAATTTATCCTTCGCAATCATTGATCACTTAATTCATTCCTTTGGTATAAGAAGAAGTATTCACTTAAAAATTAACTTAAATTAGTTATTGCTTAGTGTGTAATTAATCCGTAATATTCGCACTTCACTTTATCGCTGAATTAGTGATCGGCGATAATAATTTAAATAGGTTATTCACATAACCACAAAATATCGGAGTACGTTATGTCACTAAGTGCACAACAGAAAGCTGAGATTGTAGCAAAATTTGGTCGCGCAGAAGGCGATACAGGTTCACCTGAAGTTCAAGTTGCATTGTACACAGTACAAATCAACCACCTTCAAGGTCACTTCAAAGAGCACATCCATGATCATCATAGCCGTCGTGGTCTATTACGCATGGTTAGTCAGCGTCGTAAATTACTTGACTACTTAAAGCGTAAAAATGTAGCTGCTTACACAGCACTTATCGCTGAACTTGGTCTACGTCGTTAATTTCGACTCAAACCTTGTTAACAAAAAGAGCCTGATGGCTCTTTTTTTGTTTTTGCTAACCCTCCATTATGCTTTATAAACAGCGATTTAATCCGTTAAACTTTCAATTTTCTGCCTAGGAGCTATTTAGCTCACGGCTTACTAAATTTTGTATCTTCAATGATAACGGCTAAAGAAAGAAAAAATTCTTTCTTTATTTTAGTTTAAAACTTCATTTTTAAGCTGAGACGATAGTCTTGTAGCGATTTTATAAATCGTTAAAAATTGCCTAAAAACATTTTTCAATGTGCTTCTTTAACGTATACTAACCGCGCGATAAAAAGCATAAAACTAAATATTATATTAAAGGAAAAAAAATGACTCCTATTGTAAAAAGTTTCCAGTATGGCGAACATACGGTCACACTAGAAACAGGCGTGATTGCACGTCAAGCAACTGCAGCTGTAATGTGTAGCATGGACGATACTTGTGTATTCGTTTCTGTTGTTGGTAAAAATGCAGACGACCAAGAGCGTGACTTCTTCCCTCTGACCGTCAACTACCAAGAAAAAACATACGCGGCTGGTAAAATTCCAGGTGGTTTTTTCAAACGTGAAGGCCGCCCATCTGAAGAAGAAACGTTAATTTGTCGTCTTATTGACCGTCCAATTCGTCCTCTTTTCCCAGCTGGTTTTAAAAACGAAGTACAAGTGATTGCAACTGTTGTTTCAATCAATCCAGAAATAAACCCAGATATCGTTGCCATGATTGCAACCTCTGCGGCACTTTCTATCTCTGGTATGCCTTTTAACGGCCCGATTGGTTGTGCGCGCGTTGGTTACAAAGAAGGTCAATACCTACTTAACCCAACTAAAACTGAACTTGAAACAAGCGACCTTAACCTTGTTGTATCAGGTACTGATAACGCAGTATTAATGGTTGAGTCTGAAGCTGCTATCTTAAGCGAAGACGTAATGCTAGGCGCTGTAATATACGGCCACGATCAGCAACAAGTTGTTATTGAAGCGATCAAAGAATTCGCTACTGAAGTTGCACGTCCAGCTTGGGATTGGAAAGCTCCTGTACGTAATGAAGCATTAGATGCTGCGATTGCTACTGAAGCACAAGTACGTTTTGATGAAGCTTACCAAATCAGCGATAAAGGCGTTCGTTACGATGCAATCAAAGCCATTACTTCTGAAGTTAAAGAAAAATTATTAGCTGCTGATGAAACATTAGACGCTAAACAAATCGGTGAGTACTTACACGATTTAGAAAAAACAGTAGTACGTACACGTATTATTAAAGGCGAGCCTCGCATTGATGGTCGTGATCCTGAAAGTGTTCGCGCACTTGACGTTCGTACGGGTGTGTTACCACGTACTCACGGTTCTGCATTGTTTACTCGTGGTGAAACACAAGCGCTAGTAACAGCGACACTTGGTACACAACGTGATGCTCAAATTATTGATAGCTTAATGGGTGAGAAGAAAGATCACTTCTTATTACATTATAACTTCCCTCCATACTGTGTAGGTGAAACAGGTTTTGTTGGTTCTCCTAAACGTCGTGAAATTGGTCACGGTCGCTTAGCAAAACGTGGTGTATTAGCAGTAATGCCAAGCGTTGAAGAATTCCCATACACAGTACGTGTTGTATCGGAAATTACTGAATCTAATGGTTCATCTTCAATGGCTTCTGTATGTGGTGCATCACTTGCACTCATGGATGCAGGTGTGCCACTTAAAGCGTCTGTTGCTGGTATTGCAATGGGTCTTGTTAAAGAAGGCGAAGAGTTCGTTGTTCTTTCTGATATCTTAGGTGATGAAGATCATCTTGGTGATATGGACTTTAAAGTTGCCGGTACAAGTGCGGGCATCACTGCATTACAAATGGACATCAAAATCGAAGGTATCACACGTGAAATCATGCAAATTGCTTTAAACCAAGCAAAAGCTGCACGTTTACATATCTTAACGGTAATGGATGAAGCCATTTCAGAAGGCCGTGAAGAAATATCTCAATTTGCGCCACGTATTCACATTATCAAAATCAACACGGATAAAATCCGTGATGTTATTGGTAAAGGCGGTGCAGTTATCCGTGCTCTCTGTGAAGAAACGGGTACTACAATTGAAATCGAAGATGACGGTACTGTTAAAATTGCGGCTACTTCTGGTGAGCAAGCTGAAGATGCAATCAATCGCATTAAAGCATTAACTGCTGAAGTTGAAGTGGGTACTATCTACACGGGTAAAGTGGTACGTTTGGCTGATTTTGGCGCATTCGTTAACATATTACCGGGTAAAGATGGTCTTGTGCATATTTCACAAATTTGTGAAGAGCGTGTACAGAAAGTTTCAGACCACTTGAAAGAGGGTCAAGAAGTTAAAGTTAAAGTACTAGAAGTAGATCGCCAAGGCCGTGTACGTCTCAGTATTAAAGAAGCAGCTGAAAAGAAAGAAACACCTGCTACGTAGTCATTGTTAACTTAATGGTTAATGACTAAAGCAAGCTTCGGCTTGCTTTTTTTGTGCCTGAATAATATTGAGCACTACACAGTAATACTGGCAGAGCCAGACTAGCTTTGTCACCTGACATGCTTTTGCATGTCATTATTGTGTCTCTTCGTAAAGTATTTATTGCTTATCAAAAAAAATGCAAAACCCGTGTTATTCAAATAATAGCAATCGAAGTCAGTCTGTGCTCTAGCATTGTTCAGAAATAAAAAACGAGTTCAAGGTGTAAAGTAGATGTAAGTGATTGTTCTATTTTAAAAATATTCAATGAGTAAATGGTTTGTTATCGCCAGTGAGATTGATCCGCTATTTATTCCGATTGCTATAAGCTATATTGATAGAAAGCCTTGCAGTGCTATTTAGGTAAGCAATCACTATCATCTCTAATAAAAAAGATTATTTTGTCTTTTGTAAATATCTATACTCATCTTTATTGATACGCTGACGGCTGTTTTATAAGTCATTATCGATGGGTGACATATAAATGTCATATATCTGCTTTAATATTTGTTTATTTCAATAGCAAACATACAGAGGATGTAAGGTGTTATATCGATGAAGAATAAACAACAATATTTAGATCGAGAACTGAGCTGGTTATCTTTTAATCAAAGGGTGTTGCAAGAAGCACAGGATAAGCATGTCCCTTTAATAGAGCGCTTACGTTTTCTGGGTATTTATTCAAGTAATATGGATGAATTTTACCGGGTGCGTGTGGCGAATGTGCGTCGAGTTGCATTATGGAGTAAGGCTCAGGAAAAAGTGAATGCCAAACTGCTATTTAATGATATTCAGGATAAGGTCAAACAGCTACAAGCTGAATTTGAACAAACCTACCAAGATTTATTACTGCAACTGAGTGCTAACCACATTAACCTGATTAACGAAATACAATTAAATGATTTTCATAGCCAATGGTTAAATAAATATTTCAAAGATAAACTACGCCGTCATATATTCCCACTTATCCTCTCTGACAAGGTTAATTTAATAGAGCAAATTAGGGATGATTGCACTTACCTGATGGTGGAAATGTATAAAAAAAATGGCCCCAGCCATTATGCCTTGATCGAAGTGCCAAGCAGTAATGTGCCGCGCTTTGTAGAACTTCCAAATTCTAAGGGAGCAGTACAAAAAGACATTATTTTACTCGATAATGTTATTCGCCACTGCTTGAGTTCTATTTTTGATGTTTTTTACGATTTTGATGTTATTCGCGCTTATTCGATGAAATTAATCCGCGATGCAGAGTTTGAACTTCATGAAGGAATTAACCAAAGTCTATACGAGCGTATGTCTAGTGGTTTACGTACACGTTTAAAGGCAGAGCCGGTAAGGCTCGTTTATGACCGAAAAATGCCACAAACGATGTTGCAGGTACTTAAAAAAGGCTTAAATATAAAATCAGACAAACGTCTAAGTGAAGGGGGGCGTTACCATAGTTTTAAAGATTTTATGGAGTTTCCATCGCTTGGTGATAAATCTTTAGTTCACCATAAAATGCCCTGTTTAGATCATCCCGCTTTTAATGCACCCATCAACTTATCAATGGCCATTAAAGAGCAAGATATATTGCTTTATTATCCCTATCATAAATTTAGCTATTTCACTGAATGGCTAAGACAATCGGCATTTGATCCCCAAGTGACAAGCATTGAGATTTGCCTGTATCGTGTTGCGAAAAAATCTCGCGTGATTGCCGCGCTTATTGAAGCGGTAAAAAATGGCAAAGTGGTACATGTAAACATTGAGTTGCAAGCACGTTTTGATGAGCAGGCTAATATTGTCTGGGCGGAGAAGCTATCCAAAGCAGGCGTACGTGTCACTTATGGCATTAATAACTTAAAAGTGCATGCTAAACTTTGTGTTGTTACGCGATCTGAGCCAGAAGGAATTGTGCGTTATGCGCATATTGGCACCGGAAATTTTAATGAGAAAAATGCCACTATTTATACTGATTTTAGCTTATTTACTTGTTCGCCAGAAATAACGAATGAAGCAACGCAGGTCTTTGAGTTTTTAAAATACCCTTATCTAAACTTTGAGTTTAAACACCTTATTGTTTCACCTTCGAATAGTCGCCTTAAATTAAATGAGTTGATTGACAATGAGATCCATTTTGCAGAGCAAAATATCAATAGTCAGATCATCCTTAAAGTGAATAATTTAGTTGATCATGCGCTGATTAAAAAACTTTACAAAGCAAGCACCGCAGGGGTTGAAATAATACTGATTGTGCGTGGCATCTGTGCGTTAGTCACGGGCATTGAGGGACAAAGTGAAAATATTTCTGCCATCAGTATCGTGGATAGGTATTTAGAGCATGCTCGTGTATCAGTCTTTTCCAATGCGGGTAAACAACTTGTTTATATTTCATCAGCAGATTTAATGAATCGAAACATTGAACGACGTGTTGAAGTGGGTTGCCCAATTTATTGCCCCAATGCACAAAAAATGATTATTGATATTATTAACTTTCAGTTAGCAGATAATTGTAAAGCGAGAATATTAGATACTGAGCAATGTAATCATTATTTGAGTGCAGGAAATGACGCGCCTCTTAGATCACAAATGGCCATTTATGATTACCTTAAACAGCCACCGTCGTTACCTTTTTCTACCGAAAATAATTTAAAGGCGTATGTATGAATGATGGTCGCCATATAGTCGCCGTTGATTTGGGCTCAAATAGTTTTCATTTAGTTGTCGCGAGAGAATTAACAGGCTGTATTCAAACGGTATTAACACAAAAGAAAAGTGTGAGTTTGGCAAGTGGTCTCGATGAGAATAATCGTTTATCAGAGCAGGCTATTCAGCGAGGTCTGGATTGCTTAGCGGAGTTTAACCAACAGTTATCAGGCTTAACATGTCGCGCAGTGCGTGTTGTTGCTACTTACTCGTTGCGTAAAGCGATAAACAGTGCTGAGTTTATTGAACGTGCAAAATTAGTCTTTCCTTATCCCATTGAAATTATTAGTGGTGAAAATGAAGCAAAGTTAATTTATCAAGGTGTCGCGCATACTCATCCCATTAAAGGCGCTACCCTCGTTATCGATATAGGAGGGGGCAGTACCGAATTAATTATTGGTAGACAATTTAAAACCACGTTTTTAACGAGTATCGATATCGGTGCGCGTTCCTATTTTCAGCGCTTTTTTAGTGATGGACTCGTGACAAAAAAAGCAATGCGTTTGGCACAAGCGGATGCGCATAAGTTACTCTTTCCTGTTTCACAACAGTGCCGATTAGTGGGTTGGAAAAATGTGTTAGGTACATCGGGCTCTTTTAAAACGATCAAACAAATTATGATCGAGTTATATGGTGATAGCCATATTACAGAAAGACGTATCAAACGGTTAATTAATCGTTTTATTGGTTATAAAAGCGCCGCTAATGTGGACTTAGAAAGTTTTAATAGCAATCGCTTTACCATTATTGCGGGGGCTTTGGCTATTATTAGTAGCCTGATAGACTTATTTGCGATTAACAAAATCAATGTCAGTAATGCAGCTTTACGTGAAGGTGTTTTATACGGTTTAAGTCATATCAAAGAAGATATCGCGCCCCGTGATCGTACCATTAACAACTTATTGAATTTACATCGAGTTGATCAGGTTTTTAGCCGCCGTGTGGTATTACAGCTAGAGCTCTTTAATGAGCAGTTACAGGCTCAAAATGAAGGTCTTTTGGAAGCGCATGTTATGTTTTTGCAGTATGCTGCGTTGTTACACGAAGTCGGGCTAAATATTAACTCTAAAAAACGTCACAAACATGGTGCTTATATTTTAGAACAATGTGATATGCCTGGATTTAGTGAGCAAGAGTGCCAAATTATCGCTTCATTAGTCGGTCATCATCGTGGGAAAATAACATTGACGACGATTTTTGACCTATTGGATCAAAATGAATATTTAAAGTTAGTACAGTTATTGCGCGTGGCGATTATACTCACATTAGGCCGAGGGAAGTTTCCATTGCAAGAAGCACAAATTAGTTATTGTGATCAACAGTTACAAATGAAATTACCAATGGTTTTATTTAAAAACAGTGAGTTATTTTCTTTATTACAAAAAGAGATCGTTCAACAACGAAGAGCGGGTTTACAATTAGAAGTAGTCGCAGAATCCAGCTCGCTATAATTTAATAGAAAATGATAAGATCCCCCCAATTATTGATGGATTTTAGAACTGTGATTAATCTTGAATTTTCACATCAATATTAGATTATTATGACTAGATAAAAATACACATTAGTGAGTATTGAAGATACGCCATTTTGCCATTGTGTTTTGTTGCTTGCTGCTGAACTTCTGAGCCAATATCTTTGATGAATCACTGATTGGAGAGTATGAAGCGTAAAAATATTGAACTAAGAGAATAAAAGTAAATGTTCTTGGGGTTATTGTGCTATAATGTTAATAATGTGTTTATTTATGCTTCTGGGTTCTTAATTGTGGCGCATCAACTTACCCTACGCAAATTGATGTGGTTATTATAACGAATAATATATCATTCCCTTAATCTTCTTAATCTTCTTAATCTTCTTAATTTTAAATATCGAGCAATATATCAAGAGACAGCAAGGTTTTACTTTAATTGAACTAGTGGTTGTTATCGTCATTTTAGGTATTATAGGGACCGTGGCGATACCTAAGTTTATAAATCTATCATCTGATGCGAATACTGCGCTCATATTGAACTTGGCTGGTACGATAAAGTCTGCGAATAGCCTCGTTTATTCCAAGTCTGTCATTGCAGGTAATGAGAAACAGTTAAGGGTAGAAGATGCCCCCTATGTCATTAATTCGGCTGGTGAATCTATAAACATAAATAAAGGTTATGTTATAGCTCAGTGGGCCGACGCCCTCGAGAATTTATTAGACATCGATGTAGTTTATGCTAAAGACTTTGACGGTTCAACATGGATTTATAGGTCATGGAGCGATGATAAAATCGAGTTTTCTCCACCAGCCGCGGTGATAATAGACTCCGCAGGCTACGTGTTAGCAAACCCCGATTGTAAACTGACTTATTATAATCGTTTAGAGTCTAGTGTGACTGAATATATATCTTTTGAAATAAATACAGATGGTTGCTAGTGGTTGGTATGTTTAATGGCTATCCAACGCCAATATT
>JBAHZV010000042.1:0-24488 GCA_037132845.1 Psychromonas sp. | reverse complement strand
GCTATTGTTACATAATTAAATTTAATACCTGTGATCCATTGACCATAGCGTTTGTGATCTATTGCCCTTTGAAGGTGTTTTAGTGAGTTAGATCACTAAATTTAATTGATAAAAACTGACTTCGATGCTGCGGAATGTCGGATTATCTATTACCCACTCATCTAATCTGCCACATTATTTTATTTAGTGAGGGACCTTCATCTTACGAAGCATGTAATTTAATGTATTGAGTTACTACTATCATTCGTTTTTTTTTAATAACTATTGAATTTTTTCAATTTTGATTATGCAAATAAGTTTTTAGCGCTTTCTTTCTAAGTAATATCTCTTTATTATTGATGATCCCTTTTTACCGTTGGTTACCTAGATGCCTAAGATCACTCAGCAAGACATTTCCACCAGTTTTGGTCGTAATATTATCGACCGTGGCACCCTTTATTTTAAAGAGAGCCGTGTATTATCTTGTGAGTTTGATGAAGAGAAAAACAAACTTAGCGGTAGCATAAAAGGTAGTTCAGATAACCCTTACCAAACCAGTGCGACGATTAAACTTTCTAATAAAGGAGGCTTCATTATTCAGAGTACATGTTCTTGCCCTGTCGGCTGGAACTGTAAACACGCTGTTGCATTATTACTTGCTTATCAAGCGGATACCCCAAATTATAATATAGAGAACAGCTATCAAACTTGGTTTGAAATGTTGCAAGGACAATTAGACAAAAGACAATTAGCACCGGTGGTGAGCGCCTATGAAGGTTATTTTCGTCTGTCCTTTATAAAAACCGCTTATAATCATGCATTGCAATATATTCAAGTTGAATATGGCTCACTGCGTTTTCTAAAGAGTGAGAATGTCAGTGTGTTTACCAAAAAAGATCTTATCTCTGTGATTGATAATGAATCATGGATGGAAAGCTATAAGTGGGTTAAACCCGAAGACATTGATATTCTTCAGCTGTTGCTTGCTAAAGAAGGGCGTGTGACTAAGCTTGCTAAAACGACTATCCATAGCCAGCATGATTTATTAGCTCTGCAGCAAATACTTGCAACGGGACGTTGTTTTTGGCGTGAAATGGCATTACCGATAGTCGCTTCTGAACCTAAATTATTACAACTACAGTGGCATGATGAAGATAAGTTAAAACAACTTGAAGTTTCACTGTTAGAGAGTAAAAATTGGCTCTTGGTACCAACACCGACACCTTATTATATTGATACCGACAGTGGTGAGATTGGTGAGATTAAAAGTGACTTTGATCGAGATTGGATCCTTTCTCTCATTCAAACACCTCCTTTGGCCGCTGAACAGTGCCAACACTTTACTGAGCAAGTTTCATTACGTTTCCCACAGGCGGTTCTACCAAACCCTGTCGCTTATCAAAGTAGAGATCTTGATGCACCATTAAGCATTGAATTTAGCTTAACCAGTAAAATGGTAAAAGGTCATCTTTTGTTTATTAGTCGTTTGTCTTTCTTTTATGGGAAACTACGTCTGGACCCCGCCATACTTGATGAGCTGACGCGTGATCAATTTATGTTTAATAATGAAATTGTGACCATTCAACGTGACATTGAAAAAGAAAAATTTGCTTTACAAGAATATGATCAACTGTGTTTATTAGACTTTTTTATCTATGATGATAAACAAACTAAATCAACGCAACTATTGGGTATTTTACCGCCTGAATTAGGTGGCTCGCAGCAGTTCCAATGGTTATCCTTTTTAACCGCGCATAAAGCACGTTTAGAGATATTAGGTTGGCAGTTTAATATCGCCAGTGATTTAATTTTAGAGAGTGAGAAGATTGATAGTATTGATATTGCCATTGCTGAGCAAGGAAATTGGTTTGATTTAGGCGTGTCGATTGAAGTTGAAGGTAAACGTATTGAACTCTTACCTCTATTATTAGAGTGGTTACGCAGCAATGAAAACTGGCAACAAAACAACTTTGATATTTTATTAGCACAAGCAAATGGACGCCCGTTGCGTGTCAAGCGTAGCTCTATTCAGCCAATATTATCTATTTTACAAGAGCTGGGTGAAGTCAATAATGACCATATTAAGCTACCACAAAGTCAAGCTGCATTACTTGCACAATTACCTGAAATCAATGAGTGGGTGGGTGGTGCACATGTTAAGGCGCTTGCTGATAAATTAACTAACTTTACCGGCATTAAAACCGTAGAAGTACCCACTGGCCTTAAAGCAACCCTGCGAGATTATCAGTTAGCAGGATTGAATTGGTTAGTCTTTCTTCATGAGTATGGTTTTTCAGGTGTATTAGCCGATGATATGGGTCTTGGCAAGACTATCCAAGCCTTGGCTTATCTGCTCTATAAAAAACAACATCAACAATTGACTGCGCCCGCCATTGTCATCTGCCCAACATCATTGGTGGGTAACTGGATGAATGAAGCAACAAAATTTACGCCTGATTTGAAGGTATTAGTATTACATGGTGCGGATCGCCATCAACATTTTAGTCGTATTTTAGATTATGATTTGGTGATCACTACTTATCCGCTTGTTGGTCGTGACTTTACGTCGCTTGAAGCGATAGAATTTTCTGATCTTATTCTTGATGAAGCACAAACCATTAAAAATCCGTTAGCGAAAATGACCAAAAGCATTAAAAAATTAAATGCCAAACAGCGTTTGTGTTTAACGGGTACGCCGATGGAAAATCACCTCGGTGAGCTATGGTCTTTGTTTGATTTTTTAATGCCAGGATTTTTAGGTTCACATACTACCTTTAACCGTTTCTATCGAAAAGGCATTGAAGGTGAGGGCAATCAGCAAATACAGGATTGGTTGGTTCAAAAAACACAGCCCTTTTTATTACGCCGTACCAAAGATGAAGTGGCTAAAGAGTTGCCGGCTAAGACTGAAATCATACATAAAGTGATTCTGCCCAATGATCAACGTACTTTGTATGAGAGCATCCGTATTACCATGGAAGCGAAAGTACGTGATTTACTTAAAGAAAAAGGCATGGCGCGTAGCCGTATTGAGTTTTTAGACGCGCTCTTAAAATTGCGTCAAGCATGTTGTGATCCTCGCTTAGTTAAATTAGAGCATGCACAAGGTGTGAAAGGTTCTGCTAAATTAGACTTTTTAATGGAAATTGTCCCTGAGATGATTGAGGAAGGTCGACGTATTTTAATCTTCTCTCAGTTTGCGACCATGCTTGGTTTAATTGCTGAAAAATTAGAAAGCGAGGGAATTAATTTTGTAAAATTAACGGGGCAAACGCGTAATAGAGCAGAGATCATTGATCAGTTCCAAGAAGGAGGCATACCTATCTTCCTTATTTCCTTAAAAGCAGGAGGAGTAGGCTTGAACTTAACCGCTGCTGATACCGTGATTCATTATGATCCCTGGTGGAACCCTGCTGTGGAAAATCAAGCGACGGACAGGGCTTACCGTATTGGACAAGACAAACCTGTGTTTGTGTATAAACTGATATGTGAACAAACCGTAGAGGAACGTGTTTTGGCTTTACAAGCTCGTAAACAGCAACTTGCGGATAGTGTTTATGGTAAGGAACAAGAAGATAAATTTGCACCTGATAGTGGTGATGCTTTATTGAAACTGTTCGAGCGTTATTAAACGGGCTGGGAACAAGCGAAGGTCAATCGACCTTCGCTTGTTCCCATACTTATTTTCCCAATACTTCTTATTTCAGCATTTAACTCAGTGCATTAATAATAAACTGCTTCCTTAAAAGCTTGCTAGCGTTTAAGGAGATGGCTTTTTGCATTCAATTTCCCTGCGCATGTGCCCATCGAGTAAAATCGCCCCTTTTAATAGTCTAATGTAATGTCAGACAGTGGAATACAACTGCAAGCAAGTATATAACCTTGCGCTAATTCTGCTTCACTAAGCGCTTCATTGTTAAGTGTGACCACTTCACCTGCAACAAGTTTTACTTTACAACGACCACATTTTCCGCCTCGACAGGAAGAAGGGATTATGATGCCCGCTTGTTCTGCTTGATCTAATAATAGTTGCTGATTATCGCCTATCACGGTCGCCACTGAGCCTTGGTAATGAATTTGTATTGATTTTTTGTTCTCTATTTGAACATTCCCTTGGGAGCCGTATAAAATAGCCCCCTGTGTCGCTAATACTTGTAATTCATCACCACAACGAATCATGCCACTGTTGAGAGGGATCAAGTTTTGTCCAAAATCGATCTCTCCTTGATGGTAGCGAAATTTAGCAAGTGTCGCTAAGGGCTCATTGTGTTTTGCAATCCCAGTGTTTGGGTCAACATTCGTAAATAAGCAACGCGAACAAGGCTTGCTTACTTCAAATTCTACCTCGCCAATTTTGATACGTGACCAGCTATCTTCTACAAAAGGAAAGTCACCTTTTATAACGATATTAGGTCGAAAGTGTAAAGCCGTGATGGGGCTCTCTAGTTTGGCATTAAGCAAATCAACGGATGTTTGATTTATCAGTAACAGTGGGTAACCATCGGCAAAAGCAACCGATGTGGTTTTGTTTTTTACGCAACGAAGGCTGTCTTGTGCAAAGAAAACCAATTTACAATCTTGCTGCAGATAAGTTGAAAACCACTGATCGTAATCTTGATGGCAATGTAGAGCATCAACAGTATCAGACCAAATATCAGACTTTAACATGGTCGTTGAAAATTGCTTAGGATCGATAATTAACAGATCCATGTTTGGGGCACTTAAGTGTAACTTTTGTTGTGAAAATTGCACCTCCACTTGTGTTAACTGTGGATGTGTACGTCCAGTAATAAACTGTCCTGCAAGGTCAATGAGCATATAACGACGGTCGAAATTAAGCCCTTTTTCTTCGACCAATGCAGCTGGCTGGCTAATGGCTTTAACCGACTTAATGGGGTAAATATAAATATCGGTTAATGCTTGCACTTATTTAGTACGCTCTGCTAAATAACCAAGGTAATCAGGAATACGAGTTTGGTAAGTTTCGTTAATATGTATCGAATCCATAATGAAATCAGCAGTGGAAATATTTGTCGCTACTGGAATATTCCATACCGCCGCTAAGCGTAATAATGCTTTAACATCTGGATCGTGAGGTGAGGCATTCATTGGATCCCAAAAGAAGATTAAAACATCTATTTCTCCCATTGAAATTTTAGCACCTAGTTGTTGATCTCCTCCCATAGGACCTGAAAATAGGCATGTAATAGGTAACTGTAGTTTTTTAGATAAAATAGCTCCAGTTGTACCCGTTGCATAAAGATGATGCAGTTTAAGGGCTTCTAATCTTTCCTCTGACCATTTTAAAAGTGATTCTTTCATATTGTCATGGGCAACTAATGCAATGTGTTTATGCTTATTTAATTCACGTGTGGTGTAATTCATCTTGTTCCTTAAAAATTTGTAAAGTGGCGTTTATAGATTAAGCGAATACGGTCAGTAAATATATGGTGTTAAGAGTAACGTCATCGGTAAAAATACTGACTTGCATGCTATCTGTATTGAAAAGCAGGCACAAGTAGAAAACGTTGTATTTTATGCCTTAATCACAATTACAGAGTGGGGGTAATTGTGATAGAGAGGGCTACTGAGTGAAATTTTAGCGTTGTTACTCTAAAAAATAGTTTCTTAGCATTGATTAATGCATCCTACTTCTTATGCAGAATAATGATTATCACCAAACATCCATTTGTACATTAACCAAATGCCCAATATTAATGTGATAGTAATAGAGATAAAGTTTGAGCCTAACTCTGGATATAACGCACCGGTAAATGAAGAATAAGAAAAAATACCCATGAAAAAAGTAACCCATGAAGGTCGGATGCTCACTTCATTCTCTGCTTCTTTAATGTAAACCCCATAAAAATGTTTTACTGAAAAAAACAGTGTGCAGAAAGGAAAGATAGAAAATGTTACCTGCGAGATAGTAAAGATAGAGATGCAAGCATTTAGCGATAAACCAATTAAAAATGTATAAGCGAGCCATTTTGTTGACATTGAATTTTTACTCATGAGGAAGCCTTAAAAAGTAAGTCATAGATTAAAAGTAACATGAAGTTTGCTATTTTTCCCCTTTTTTTCATTGTTAAATGTTGCTGCTCACGGTTTGTTGCAAAAATGTGTGACAAATGAAGCACAATTGTTAAAGTTGTTTTTTTGTCTTTTCGTGTAAGGTTCTGTATGTCTAAATCAAAAGAGAGCGCCACTGTCAACAAAAAGTATAATTTTGATGCCATTGTCATTGGTAGCGGTCCTGGAGGGGAAGGTGCGGCAATGAAGTTAACTAAAGGTGGTTTGTCGGTTGCTGTCATTGAAAAATATAAAGACATTGGTGGTGGTTGTACACATTGGGGAACGATTCCCTCAAAGGCGTTAAGGCATAGTGTCACCCAATTAATTGAACTTAAAAATAACGCCTTATTTGCCAATAATTACCTTCAAAGCGCATCCTTCACTTTTGCGGATGTATTACGCCATACTGAGCAAGTTATTCGCAAACAGGTAACCATGCGCAGTGGTTTTTACGTTCGTAATAACTGTCAGCTTATCTTTGGTGAAGCTTCCTTTGTTGATAAACATACCATTGCGGTGAAAAATAGTGACGGGACAATGGATACCTTTACCGCTAAAGACATCGTTATTGCAACGGGCTCTCGCCCCTATCATCCGGCAGATATAGATTTTAAAGCCAGCAATATTTATGACAGTGATACTATTTTATCATTGGATTATCAGCCTAAACATATTGCGATCTATGGTGCAGGGGTCATTGGCTCCGAATATGCTTCTATTTTTAGAGGGCTAGGTGTTAAAACAGATTTGATTAATACACGTGATCGTCTGCTTTCTTTTTTAGATGCTGAAATGTCGGATGCGCTCTCATATCACTTTAGAAATTCCGGTATTATTTTACGCCATGATGAAGAATATGAAAAAATAGAAAGTACCAATGATGGTGTGATACTGCATTTTAAATCGGGTAAAAAAATGAAAGCAGGTTGCTTATTGTATGCGAACGGGCGTACTGGCAATACCGATGGATTAAATCTAGAATCCGTTGGATTGGTGGCTGATGGACGTGGTCAGCTCGCTATTAATGAGCACTATCAAACTGAAACCAAAAATATCTACGCGATTGGTGACATCATTGGTTATCCTAGCCTTGCGAGTGCCGCTTATGATCAAGGGCGATTAGCCGCGGATGTTATCCTCACTAAAGGGGGGCAGAAAAGGCTGATTCAAGATATTCCAACGGGTATCTTTACTATTCCAGAGATTAGCTCTGTAGGAAAAACTGAGCAGATGTTAACCCAACAAAAAGTGCCTTATGAAGTAGGACGAGCACAGTTTAAAGATCTTGCTCGCTCACAAATTTTAGGTTCTGAAGTAGGCAGTTTAAAAATTCTTTTCCATCGCGAAAGCAAAAAAATACTAGGTATTCACTGTTTTGGTGAACGTGCCGCCGAGATCATTCACATTGGCCAAGCGATTATGGAGCAAAAAGGCGATGGTAATACCATTGAGTATTTTGTTAATACTACTTTTAACTACCCCACCATGGCTGAAGCATACCGTGTCGCTGCTTTAAATGGTTTAAACAGACTTTTTTAAGCTTTCATAACTCTCTTTAAAGGTCTTTTGTCGTTACATTGCTCATGACTATCAGACGTCAATTACTTTGGCCGATCAAGTTTTAAATGACCGAAGTTTTCAATATCCCTCCAATCTTCTGAGTCAGACATGACAGCAGTGGTTGCCAAAAAATAGGAATGCATTCGAAGTGTTTTAAAAAGATGCCGTCATATGAGCGGCAAATAAATAATTGTTTAGTATATGGTGATCAGATTGCCTCTTCGGTAAAAAATTCAATTTATCTTCATTCTATAATGACAAATTTCTCTGGAGTATTTTTCTACATAACATTTTTATTGTTTTATAAATCTTCATGTTTATTTTGATAGATTACAATTTATCAAACAGAATAAATTCCTTAAAGTGTATTTACAAAGCATTGTGCCCAAGATGATTATAAAAATAAGTTTATAAAAAACATTTAGATACACTATTGTATCTTTCTCATAGAGCAGATGAAAAAGTGCTTGAAACAGTCACTCATGATGTACCTATTGCTATTTATTATTCTATTAAAACTCATTCCTAGGTTGTTTCACTACGGTATGCTGATGAGTTAATGGGCCTGAAAGTGGTGAATTTATTAAACCAAGTAATGACCGAAAGGTTGTTAATTAATTATATTTTATATTAAATAAGTAAAGAAGAGAGAAAAATGAATTACAAGTATCATATGCCAACCAAAGTGTATTCTGGTAAAAATTGTATTATTACGAATCAAGATGTGTTTCACACATTAGGGAAAAAAGCGATGCTAGTGACAGGCAGAGCTTCAGCTAAAAAAAATGGATCACAAGATGATGTTATTAATGCCTTAGAGAGTCAAGGTATTGAATATGTTATTTTTGATAAAGTCATGGAAAATCCCACCATTGCTTGTGCTTATGAAGGCGCAGAGTTTGCAAAAAAAAATAAGGCTGATTTTATAGTGACCATTGGTGGTGGCTCACCTATGGATGCTGCAAAAGCGATGGCATTACTGGCTAAACAGAATATTAAAGAATCAGATTTATTTAATGGTCAATATACTGATGATGTATTACCCATTGTAGCGGTTCCAACTACAGCGGGAACAGGCTCAGAAGTAACGCCATACTCAATCTTAACGAATGATGCTGTTGAAAGTAAAACAAGTATTGCATCAGAACTGATTTTTCCTAAAGTAGCCTTTATTGATGCCAAATATATGATGGAATTACCTGTAACAACAACTGTGAATACGGCTGTTGATGCATTATCACATGCGGTTGAAGGGATACTGAGTGTGAGATCTTCATTAATTTCTGATACTTTGGCTAAAGAGAGCATTCGATTTTTTGTAAAATGCGCCCCAATGATGTGCAAAGCAGTTGCTAAAAAAGATGCCTCGATTATTAATGAGAGCGTTAGAAATGACTTGATACAATGTGCAATGCTTGCAGGCATAGTAATTGCTCAAACGGGAACAACAGCAGTGCATGCTATGGGATATTCTCTTACCTATTTTAAAAATATTGATCATGGCCGTGCGAATGGTTTGCTACTTACTGAATATATGAAATTTGTGAAAAAACAAAACCCTCAAATCGTTGCAGATATTCTTTCGGCAATGGGAATGACCAAATTAAGTGAATTTAAATCTTTATTAAATCAACTATTAGGTACTAGTGAAGAGATTACAAAAGAAGATGTCTCTAAATATAGTGCTAAAGCGGTTCTGACAGGAAATATCAAAGCCAATTGTAAAGTTAAGCCCTCAGAAAATGATGTTAGGAAAATCTTTATGGAAGGATTTGGTTTGTTTTAAACGCGTACCTTGAGGTTATAAAACAAATAGCCCCCCCCCCGAGATATGAGGAGCTCATCGCTCCTTAAATTCGATTATACCTTTGTGTTATTAATGTTGAGTTAGTTTGCTTTTAAAGACTTATTTACCATATTTAACTTATAGTTAGCGATATTATCAGAAGCTATCGTTTTGTATTAAGAGTGAGTTGTTATTGTATAGCGGGGATGTGAAGTGTGTAGGCTTATTTTCCGCTATTGAATTAACCAGTCCTGAGCAGCGCACTATACCTAGGCAGATGTTTTCGGGTCTACGCGAGCAGATCAGTCCAGAAACTCTGGCAGTTGCCACTCTATTGGTATTTGTTTTTGCTCTGCTACTGTTAACACTTGAGTACTTAAGAGCACGCTCTGAAAAAATCCGCACAGGGGCGGTGTAAAGCAGTATCATTTATAGCCTAGGGCATTAAAATAGCCCTATCAAAACTTAATGGTTCAAACTTAGTCACCAAGGGTGCTGGATTCACTGTAAATTATACAGCGTGTCTATCCACAAGGTATAACGATACCGTAGGCAACTGTATTTTCAGATAGTTAGCTAAGTTGGTATAAGTACTCCACTATTAATTATGGAAATAAAAACGCCTAATAAACAAATTTCAATAGTGGATAATTTCCCAAGTAAAGCTTTCATGAAACCTTACGTTTAGTTTGATAAATTTTAATTTATCAAACATATTAAATTTTTTAAAATAAATTCCAAAAGAAAAACTCAAGATAATAGTCTATGCACCCTACTGCTCATGCAAAAATGTGAAGTACAAGGAATGTAAGTGGAATAAAACACACACCTAAAAATACAATCAAGGAAGATGATATGACAAGTAAAATAAAGAAAATAGGCGAGTTTTATGAACTCGATGTTGACAAGGAGCTGGCTGAAAGTCGCTACTATAACGATGATCTTGCACCGACAAAAATAGCAGAACGAACTTGGGGTAAATATAACATTGCAGCTCTTTGGGTCGGTATGTCTATCTGTGTACCAACCTACACGTTGGGTGGTATTCTTACTGCCTATTTTGGTTTATCGGTCATGGAAGCTCTGTTTACTATTTTAATCGCCAACATAATCGTATTAATACCACTTACATTAAATGCTTTTGCCGGTACCAAATTCGGAATCCCTTTCCCAATAATGTTGCGTTCCTCATTTGGCATTGTTGGTTCAAATATTCCTTGCCTTATTCGTGGTTTTGTTGCTTGTGGTTGGTTTGGAATCCAGACCATGTTTGGTGGTTTAGCCATTCACTTACTGCTATCAGCACTCTCTGATAGTTGGGCAAGCCTTGGTAGCATTGGTGAAGTGATTGGCTTCTTTCTTTTCTGGGTGCTTAACGTTGCCATCGTGCTTAAAGGAGCAGAATCAATAAAATGGCTAGAAACCTTGTCTGCGCCGTTACTCTTAGCCGTTGGATTCGGCTTGATGTACTGGGCAAGTGGTGAAATATCTTATGTCGAAGTGCTATCAACACCCGCTAACCGCCCAGTCGATGCCAGTTTTGCCAGTCACTTTTTCGCGGGATTGACTGCAATGGTCGGTTTCTGGGCAACACTCTCTTTAAATATCCCTGATTTTAGTCGTTACGCCAAGTCACAAAAAGACCAAATTATTGGACAGATCATGGGATTACCACTAACCATGTTCTTTTTTGCTGCGCTAGGAGTTGTTCTAACTGCTGCTTCAGCCACACTGGTCGGTGAAACTGTCTCGGATCCAATCACGCTTATCGGTAAGATTGACAGCCCATTTTGGGTCATCATCTCAATGGTAGTTATTATTATTGCTACGCTATCTACCAACACAGCCGCGAACGTTGTTTCTCCAACCAATGACTTCCAGAATATTGCTCCGAAACATATTAATCACACTCGTGGCGTTCTATTAACAGGTCTGATTGGTATCCTACTGATGAGCTGGGAGCTACTTAAAAAGTCACATTTAATTGAGTCTGATGTAAGTGTTGAAGCAATGTACTCAAACTGGCTACTCGGTTACTCAAGCCTACTCGGCCCTATCGCTGGGATCATGATTGTCGATTATTTCCTCATTAAGAAGCAACACCTCGACGTAGCTGCACTCTACTCAGACAAAGGTCTCTATCCTTTATTCAATCCAGCTGGTTTTATCGCTTTATTCATCCCCGTTACTATCACAGTGATCGCTGTTAGCTTTGACATCTTTAGTTGGTTCTACAGCTACGGATGGTTCACCGGCGCTTTCTCAGGAGCGATTATATACTACTTCGTATCAAATTTTTCCAGTCGAGCGATACCCGCGACGATGCAAGCCACTTAGGTAGTAAGGCACGCTTTCATGGCGAAGTGTGCCTGTTATCAAGCTTTTCATTATTTTTTTTTGTAGAAAAGTTCCCCACAGTGCGCCAGTATACTGACCAGAGAGGAAACGAGTCGTGATGATGACTTGTTATGAATTTATTGCTTAATCCAAGAGCACTTCCTTGTTCCGTATTTGGGTTGGTCTCCTGTATTATCTACTGCAACATATTATTTTTGTTTTTAACACTCCTGCTATGGTGAATTGTTTTATGTCCTTTGGATACAATATTGAAAGCGATTCTGTGTTACGGTTTGCTTGGTGTTCAAACTCGCGATGAACAAAGTGTTTTTTATTGGTAACGAGCATAGACTTCAAACTATCTGAGCATCAGTGTAGATATCTGATATCCCCCACTTTTTTTCCATTTTATTTACTGGCGTATCGATGATGTCATCGTAGCCTCCCATACTACATTCAATTGCCTTATTTACTCAATATTTGGAGTTCTATGATGGTAGTTCAGCATTGCAATCACCAGACAATATTTTAAGGTTTGATGCAAGTCGTTTACTTTATGTAGAAGGACTAACCTATTACAAAGCACGGTTGTCAGCCTGACTTCAATGTATTACATGAGAACTAATTGTGAAACAATTTATATTTAACTTCATCTTTGCCACACTAATTCTGGAACAGAAATAAGCATGCTTAATAAGCGAGTATCTATCTCTTACAACAATCCGAATCTTTTTTGTTGCATAAACCTTCACGTTTAGTTTGATAATTTTTAATTTATCAAACATATCGAATTCCTTAAAGTAAATTCATAAATAGACATGCTCATGATTATAGGCAGTTCATTCACCCTATACTCAAATCCTTAAAGGCGATAACAATGAATTCAAATGAAATAAAAGAAACTCAGAAGAAATACAGTCTACAGTCATGGAGCGTCCAAAAAGACATCGATCCTCTTCCTGTGGAAAAGGCTGATGGGATCTATTTTTGGGATTTTGATGGCAACCGCTATACAGATATGTCTTCCCAACTTGTCAATATGAACTTAGGATTTGGAAACAAAGCCATCAATCAGGCAATTAAAGATCAGGTCGATAAATATTGCTTTATTGGACCTTCCTATGCTTCTGATTCTAGGGCTGCCCTTGCCAAAAAAATTATCGACCTGATGCCCAATAATATGGGAAAAGTGTTTTTTACTAATGCAGGTGCAGAAGCCAATGAAAATGCCGTCAAAATAGCGCGAATGGTTTCTGGCAAATTCAAGGTATTTAGCCGTTACAGAAGTTATCATGGTTCGTCCTTCGGAGCGGGTAACTTAACAGGTGAACCACGTCGTTATGCACTAGAGCCAGGGGCGCCTGGATTTATTAAATTCTTCGACCCTTATCTCTATCGGGAAGCGATTGACTTTGCTTCTGAAGAAAAGGCAACGGAGTATTATCTGACCAAACTGAGGGAGCAGATTATCTATGAAGGTGAGAATAATGTTGCTGCGATTGTTTTAGAAACAGTAACCGGTTCCAACGGAATTATTATCCCTCCTAAAGGTTATCTTCCAGGAGTCAGATCCATATGTGACGAGTTTGGTATTCTTATGATTTGTGACGAAGTTATGACGGGATGGGGTAGAACCGGCACTATGTTCGGATTTGAAAATTTTGATGTTAAACCGGATATCGTCACTTTTGCAAAAGGAGTCACCTGTGGTTATGTTCCCCTCGGTGGCGTTGCCGTCAGCAAAAATATTGCGGCTTATTTCGATGATAACTTCTTTTCCTGTGGCCTAACCTACAGTGGTCATCCATTGGGTTGTGCTGCCGGTTTGGCGACGATCGACTACTATCAGAGCGCTAATATTCTGGATAATGTAAACAAAGTCGGAAAAGTGCTCGGAGAAACGCTAGAAACCCTAAAAGAAAAACACTCTTGTGTCGGGGATGTCAGATATATTGGTCTATTTTCCGCGATTGAATTAGTAAAAGATAAAGCGACCAGAGAACCTCTGGTTCCCTATGGGAAAGATCCTGAAGGCCTCATGAATAAGATCTTGGGCATGCTGAAGGCTAAAAAATTCATGACCTACTCTCATGAAAATATGATCATCATTGCACCACCTCTCATTATCACCGTAGCGCAATTAGCTGAGGAGATGATCAAGGTGGATGAAGTCCTTGCTTTGGTCGATAAAGAATTTATTTAATCTGAGCAGTTGGACATTTATATAATGGATACTTTGTGGATCCATTTTTTATGTTCACATGAATCCAGACTCTTAATTTAAACCATTTGAATCAACAACATAGGTTTGTTAGTTTAAAGGCCTGCATTATTTAGAGTGAATAAGCAATAAAAGAGCCTGAATCTTAATAAATCGAATGATAGGAAATAAGAATATGGCCAATTTAGAAATAGACTTCAGTGGTATTAAAAGCCCCAATCCATTTTGGTTAGCATCAGCACCACCAACTAATTCTGGTGCTCAGATCATGAGGGCATTTGATGCAGGATGGGGAGGGGCCGTTTGGAAAACAGTTGGTAATCCAGTTAAAAATCTAAATAGTCGATATGCAGCTTTAAAATATGGTAAAGGCAAAATTATCGGTTTAAATAATATTGAATTAATTTCTGATCGAGGATTAAAAGTTAATCTTAAAGAAATGGCAGAAGTTAAGAGAAATTACCCCAATCATGCTCTTATTGCATCAATTATGGCCGGCTCTCACGATGAATGGGTTGAGTTGATTCGTCGAGTGGAAGATACAGGGGTCGATGGGATTGAGCTTAATTTTAGCTGCCCGCACGGTATGTGTGAAAGAGGTTTGGGCTCTGCAATTGGTCAAGAGCCTGAAGTTGCCGAAGAAATAATGCATTGGGTAAGAGATGCAACGAATTTGCCTGTTCTAATGAAATTAACACCCAATGTAGCAGACATTTGTGATCAAGGGAGAGTTGCTGTTGCTGGCAAAGCTAATGGTGTTGCTTTAATAAATACGATTAAATCTATTATTGGTGTGGATTTAGATGATTTTATCCCGTACCCCAAAGGCAGAAATGGTTCAACGAATGGTGGTTACTGTGGGACGGCCGTTAAACCGATAGCGCTTCATATGCTCGCTTCACTTAGCCGAGAAGATTGGTTTAATTTACCTATATCCGGAATTGGCGGTATCAATAACTGGAAAGACTGTGCTGAATTCATAGCACTTGGTAGTACTTCAGTTCAGGTTTGTACCGCGGTGATGCAACATGGGTTTGGTATTGTCGATGGTATGATTGATGGCTTGTCAAAATATTTGGATTCCAAAGGGATGGCAAATGTTAATGAACTCCGTGGTAAGGCTTTATCAAAATACAAAGATTGGGGCGAGCTAGATATGAACTATAAAGTTGTCGCTTCAATTAATGAAAAAAAATGTACGGGGTGTGGAAAATGTTATACATCCTGTAATGATGGGGCATATCAGTCTATAGGAATTTCAGATAGAAAATCTAAAACAGGAGATCTCATTCCTGAAATTATTACCGCTAAATGTAAAGGTTGCAACTTGTGTTCTTTGGTTTGCCCACAAAACTGTATCTTAATGAAAGATGTCTCGGTAACAGACTCAACTAAAAATTGGCAAGAAATTGTTAAAAATGGCGAGTTTGAAATGACGGATGGAATTTTTTAAGTCTTAAAGAATATTGGAGATATAAAAGTGTTTAAATGTAGCCTAGAAAGAATGACCGATAAAATTACAACCTTTAGTCAGTTTGGTGATGCAGGCCATGGTGGGGTCACTCGTTATACTCTTGCTCCAGAGGATGTTTTAGCAAGAAACGAATTTATAAAACGAATGAAAGCTATTGGTGCTACGATTGCAATCGATGATGTTGCAAATGTTTACGCGACACTACATGGAACAGAGGCGGATAGAAAACGAATTGTAATGGGATCTCATACAGACTCCGTTAAAAATGGTGGCAATTACGATGGTATTTTAGGAGTACTATCAGCGATGGAAGTCCTAGAATCTATTGCAGAGCAAAAAATACCTCACAAACATCCGATCACAGCAATGATTTGGACAAATGAAGAAGGTTCTCTTTATCCTCCAGCAATGATGGTATCAGGCATTGTTTGTTATGACTATTTACCAGAAGATATCAAAGGTAAGTTTAAATACGAAAATATGATGAAATCAACAAGCGTGCTGGATAAAAAAACAACGTTTGGGCAAGCGCTTGATGCATCAGGTTTTAAAGGTGATATTACTAATCGATTATCGCCTAATAATTATAAATGCATGTTTGAAATTCATATTGAACAAGGTCCAATACTAGAAGATGCTGGTAAGGATATTGGGGTGGTTGATTGTGTCTTAGGCATGTTTAATTATCGTTTAAGGTTTTATGGACAAACGGTGCATGCAGGCACGTTCCCAATGCCTAAGCGCCGTGATGCATTATATGCAGCCTCACAAGCGATTTGTCATTTGCATACTGAAATCGATAAATTGGGTTATTCAGATTTAGTTTATACAACTGGTGAAATTGAATGTCACCCCAATGTACATACATGTGTGCCTGGTGAAGTCGATTTTAGTATCGATGTGCGTCATGAAAGTATCAAAGTATTAGATAAAGTATTAACCATTATTAAAGATTGTGCGAATAAGCAGTGGATAGGTTGCAGTTGTCAAATCGAAAAAATGTGGAATCGTGATACAGTTTATTGGGACAAAACTTTAGTTGGTTATGTCAAAAAATCTGCGCAAGAAACTGGCGTGTCTCATCAAACTCTTCATTCTGGTGCTGGGCATGATGCGCAATTTGCCGCTTATATGATCCCAACGACAATGATTTTTGTGCAATCAAAAGATGGACTTTCACATTGTGAATTAGAATATTCTTCACCAGAGCATTGTACTTCTGGTGCAACGGTACTTTTAAATGCAGTATTAAAAGCGGATGCAGAATAAGGAGGTAATAATGGATTTAATTATTAAAAATGGCACGGTTGTTACATCCAGTGAAACATTTAAAGCAGATGTAGGCATTGCAGATGGGAAAATTGTAGCAATGGGATCTGACTTATCAGCAATTGGCGCAAAAGTGGTTAATGCCGAAGGTAAATTAGTCTTACCTGGTGCGATTGATGTACATACCCATTTGGCGATGCCTTTTGGAGGTACTGTCTCTGCAGATAGTTATCTCGCTGGAACACGAGCAGCCGCTTGTGGAGGGGTGACGACTGTATTTGATTATCCAATGCAGCGCAAAGGTATGACAATTAAAGAAGTAATTGATTCTAAGAAAGCAATTTGCGAACAAGAAGCCTGCGTTGATTATGCCTATCATTGTATTATTACCGATTTAAATGGTGGTGAGATTTTAGATGAAATGGCATTAGCAGTTGATTCTGGTATAACCAGTTTTAAATGCTTTTTTGTGTATAAAAAAGAAGGCATGATGGTTGATGATGGCACATTTACCAAATTGTTGCTAAGAGCCAAAGAGCTTGGTGCAATGATTAACTTACATGCCGAGAACCCAGATTTAATTGATTACCATATTGAACAGTTTGCATCCGAGGGGAAAACGTCCGCTTGGTATCATTATTTGAGTCGTCCAGAATTTGTTGAGGCAGAAGCCGATAAACGTGCGGTGCATTGGGCAAAACATTTAGATGCACCATTATATTTAGTTCATATGGCAAATAAAGAAGGACTTGAAGCGGTTATTGAAGCAAAAAAAGAAAATAAAAATATTTTTGTTGAAACTTGTCCGCAATATTTAGAGTTCACTTGTGATGTTTATAAACGAGAAGATGGTCGAAATTTTGTTTGTTCACCACCAATGAAAGCCCAAGAAAGCCAAGATGCCTTGTGGAAAGCGATAAAAAACGGCGATATTGATGTAGTGGCAACAGATCATTGCCCATTCCAATCCTATGAAAAAAATTGGGGTAAAGATGATTTTACCAAAATCCCAAATGGTTGTGCAGGAATAGAAAATCTTTATCCCTATATGTTATCAGCAGCAAATGAAGGGAAAATTTCTTTCAATAGAGCTATTGAGCTGTGCTCGACAAATCCAGCCAATATTTTTGGTTGTGCTAATAAAGGTAGTATCACAATTGGTAAAGATGCAGATATTGTTATTTATGACTCACAAAAAGATTTTACGATTTCTGTGGATAATATGCATTCTGATTATGACCATACCATTTGGGAAGGAATTAAGTTAAAAGGTTACCCTGTTCAAACTTATTCTCGAGGTCGTTTAGTTTATGACAATGGTGATTTTGTTGGTGAGCCAGGATGGGGTGAATTTATTAAACGAGAAAAACGGCAATAAACATTTTTTGGTGATAATTACATTATTGCTAATAAAGATGTATTTAATGCATCTTATAAAAGAAACCGATGCTAGATACGGGCAGGGCTTCAGCTAAAAAATGTCTTATTTATAATCGGTTAAGGTGTTTTGTACGTTACTTTTAATGGAATCATGGCTAATGCTACGATTGTTTGTGTTTTATGAATGAGTTCCTCGTGGGTATGGATGTATCAATTTGTAAATTAACTTTAAAGAGCTTGATATGTTTGATAAATTAAAAACTTATTAAACTAAACGAGAATATTTATGAAAGCTTTACTTCGGCAATTGTCAGATATAGATATTCGTTTATTACGCGTTTTTATTTCCGTAGTAGATAGTGGCGGACTTAGTGCTGCAGAGATGGAACTGAATATAGGCTGTTCCACAATTAGTCGTCATTTAAAAGATCTAGAAATTAGACTGGGAATGGTACTTTGTCATCGAGGTAGGGCAGGTTTTTCCCTCACGGTTGAAGGTGCGCAAGTTTACGCTTCAGCTTTACGATTATTCCTTTCCATAGAAGGCTTTCGGCATGAAGTAAATGGCTTGCATCAAAGCTTAAAAGGGAATCTGGTTATTGCAATGTTTGATACTACCATCACTAACCCTGAATGCCGGGTAAATGAAGCCATTGAATACTATGTTAAAAAAGCCCCCGATGTTGCTATAGATATCCACGTTGTGCCTGTGAATGAGATTGAAAAAGGGGTAATAGAGGGGCGCTATCATATTGGCATTATACCTCCAATGCGCCGCTCTGCTAGTTTGAGTTATATGTCGCTTTTCGGAGAGCAGATGTACATGTATTGTGGCGAAAGGCATGAGCTATTTTATTCTAGCGCGATTGTTAATGATGAAGTTATCATGGCACAACGTTATGCTGGGTTGACTTTTAATAGTCCAAATATGGAAGAGGGAAATGCTCTTGGATTAAGAAAAAGTTCAGCTGCGAGTAATCAAGAGGGTATTGCAACTCTAATCCAGTCTGGTCAGTATATTGGCTTTCTACCAGAGCACTTCGCCAAAATAATGGAGGCAAGTGGTCGAGTTAAAAAGCTTGAAAACTCCAAATTTAGTTATTGGTGTGAGTTCACCGCGATACATAAAAAGTCTCCTAAGCCAACGCGTGTGGTTCAACAGTTCATTGATGTACTTGCTAAAGTGTATAGCGTTACCAATTAATATGGGGCAGATTCAACTTTGAAGTGCATAACCACTAAGCCGCTATAGCTACCATATGTTCAGCCATTAATTTGGCTGGCGTTTTATAATTCAGTTTCTTTCTAGGTCTATCATTTAGCTTCACTATTACATCTTCAACTTCTGATTGCGATATTTTCTTAAAGTCTGTTGATTTTGGCCAATATTGGCGTAATAGCCCATTCGTATTTTCGTTCAATCCTCGTTGCCATGAACAGTAAGGGTCTGCAAAATAAACCCCACACTTTAAATGCTCAGTCATGATTTCATGATATGCGAATTCTTTACCGTTATCTGCTGTGATTGTAAATACAGCTCCTTCAAATGGCTTCAATAAAGCAATCGTCGCTGCTGTTACTGATCTAGCCGATTTGTCGTCAACGCGCATGGATACTGTAAAACTAGTTTTCCGCTCTACAATAGTGACCAATGCACCGCTGTGTCCCTTACCAATTACTAAGTCTATCTCCCAATCCCCGATTCTACTTTTATTTTCAACGATAGCTGGACGTTCATCGATGCTTACTCGGTTTTTGATAAAACCTCTGCCAGCTTGTTTATCCTTACTACGTGATTGATAAGCTTTACCTCTTCTGCGCAGATGCTGAAACAACTGGCCTCCGCGTCTTTTATCAGACCAAACATGGAGATAGATGGTTTCATGGCTAATAAGTAGTTTGTGCTCTTCTCTTAGCCAACCTGAAATTTGTTCGGGACTCCAATCTATATGAATCTTTGAGTCAATTAATGCAATTAAACTACTCGTCATTTTAATTGATTTTCGGGAAAGTAAGCGACGATGGTTAGTAAGTAGTTGGGCTTGCTTAATGCGATAACCTCGCTTGCCTGTATTGCGGGAAAGCTCTCTACTGATAGTCGATTGACTTACTTTTAACTGCAGTGCAATTTTATTTTGACTAAGACCTGTTTTCTTTAAAGCATAAATCTGGCATCTTAGTTCGTAGGTCAGTTGTTTATATGTTTTCATTGTTGCATCTCTTACCGGAGAAAAAGCGATTAGCATATATTCAGCTGACCACTTTTCCTATCAATTCAAGTTATGCACTTACTCTTTGAATCTAAGTGGCTAATTACGTATTGTAAGATAAATAAAAGTCAGTATACCATCGAGTTTATCGACTGTTAGAGGTGCTTACTTGCCTTAAGTGCTCTCAATAGGTGTTTTTAAGGTCTTCATTGCTAATAAAAGCGCGGCGATACTACGCGCTTCTTGAAAGTCGTCTCGTGCTAATAATTCATCAATTTTTGCAAGTGGCCATTTTATTACCTCTAAGGGCTCAGGCTCATCGCCTTCTAACTGTTCTGGATAAAGGTCAAATGCCATAAATAGATGCATCTCACTACTAAAGTAGCTCGGTGCCATATTGACGGTCTTTAATTTTTGCAGACGCTGCGCACCAAAACCAACTTCTTCTTTTAACTCTCGATTAGCGGCCACTTCAGGGATTTCTCCCGGGTCAATTAGACCTTTAGGGAAGCCGAGGCTATAACTATGTGTACCAGCGCCATATTCACGAATCAGTAGTAGTGTCTCGGTATCATAGAAAGGCACAATTAACACCGCACCTCGGTTATTGCCTTGCATGCGTTCAAATTCTCGTTGTTCACCATTACTAAATTTAAGCTGTACCGCTTCGATATTAAAAAATCGGCTACTCGCCACTAAGGTGCGCTTTAGTATTTTGGGTAATTGTTTCATGTTATCGCTCTTATCGTTTTGGTATCATAACATCTTACAATTTATCTTAAATTAATGACAATTTATGGAGCAGTTATGTTTATTGACGCTGAAGTTGATGCGGTTTTACTTGATATGGATGGTACGTTGTTAGATTTACATTATGATAATCATTTCTGGTTACACTTTATCCCAGAACAATATGCCACAAAGCATCAACTCTCGTTACAGCAAGCCAAATTGTATGTTTATGCGCAGTATGAAAAAGTCACGGGAAGTTTAAGTTGGTACTGTTACGATTATTGGAGTGTCACCTTAGGGCTTGATATCCATACTTTACAGCATAAAACGAAACATAAAATTCAATTACGTGGTGATACATTATGGTTTTTGGACAAACTAAAAGAACTCAATATCCCCGCTTTTATCTTAACGAATGCGCATCGCAGTGGTGTGCAATTGAAGATGCAAAAGTCTGAATTAACGCCTTACTTTAAAAAAATTATATCAAGCCATGATTATCAGGCTGCAAAAGAAGAGATATCTTTTTGGTCGGCAGTGGAGAAAGAGCTAGCCGTTGATTTTTCCCGCTGTTTATTTATTGATGATAATGAAAAAATACTAAAAATTGCTGAACAAGCCGGTATTGGTTTTATATGTGGTATTGCCACACCAGATAGCAAAAAGCCTGCACAACAAATGCAGGCTTTCCAAGCTATAAAACAATTTTCTGAATTGTTTTAACGTTTATTACGCTTCATTGGTCGTTCGTCGTATTCTTTTTTCTGTTCGTCGGTTAATAGTTGATACATTTGGTGGTGTATTTTCAACGTTGAAAGTTTTCTTGCTGCGCGATCTGATTGTTTTTTTTCAATCAAAGCCTTCGCCGTTACTTCATTAAAGGTTGGTGCTTGCATAAGTGCTTGCATCTTTGCTTTATCCGCTAGCTTGTTACTTTCCATCTGTTTTTTGCTAGAGACCATAATAGACTGCATCTGTTGTTTTTGTTGATCGCTCAGATCGAGCTTTTTAAAAGTCATATTTTTATGTTTATTATCACCGCGATGTTTTCCATGGCCACCATGATGTTTTCCATGACCACCTTCTTTCATCATCGTGCAATGTTGTGTGTCTTTGTTGCTATCTTGACTCGTCGCCGCAACAGCATAAGAAGCCCCTGCTACAGAAAGAGTGCTTGCCAGTATTAACATTTTGATTGTTTTAGTTTTCATTCTTAACTCCCGATTATTTATATTAGTGTCTATCTCGTTGAACTGTTTGTATTTAAGCAGTTAGATTTGTCAGATGTTTGTCTAAAAGAAAGAACTTTGTAATAGTTTGTGGCGATAAGGAAATTTGACACATTTTGACACAATTTTATATCAAAATAGCGTAATCTTATAAGCATAAAATATTTAGTAAGGAAAGGAAATGCAGTCACCTCATCTATTAATTGTTGATGATCACCGTGAAATTAGAGAATTATTACAGCGTTTTTTTGTGCAACATAATTATCGTGTGAGCGTTGCTAAAGATGGCAAGGAAATGAAAAAATTTTTACAAGTGGCAAACATTGATCTGATTGTTCTCGATTTAATGTTACCTGGTGAAGATGGGTTGACACTGTGCCGTGATCTTCGTGTTGCCTCTAATATACCGATTGTGATGTTAACGGCGATGGGAGATGAAGTGGATAAAATAATTGGTCTGGAGATGGGCGCTGATGATTATCTTGCTAAGCCTTTTAATCCTCGAGAATTATTGGCGCGTGTTAAAGCAGTATTACGGCGAGTCAACCAGCTTAGTACGCCTATTTCTGATATTAACCAATATCGTTTTGCACAATGGACTATCGACATACATAAACGAGAATTAATTGATAAAGCGGGTGTGATGGTTATTTTAAGCAGTGCTGAATTTGACTTGTTGCGTGTTTTTATTGACCACCCACAACGAGTATTAAGCCGTGACCAACTGCTTGAGTTGAGTAAAGGGCGAGATGGCGGTGTTTATGATCGGGCGATTGATACCTTGATAAGTCGCCTACGGAAAAAATTAGAAGTGGATGCTAAGCATCCTGAATTAATAAAAACGATTTGGGGGGGGGGTTATCAATTTACCTGCGAGGTCGAGCATGATACCTAAAGTTTTACCAAAAAGCCTGGTCGGACAAATTAGTTTGATCATGGTGTTTGGTGTGTTATTAATTTTATCACTATCAATGGGCCTCTATTCAGATGAGCGCCAGCGTGCACTTAATTTTGTCTCTAGCGATAGCACCCTTGAGCGAGTCAATTCATTGATCATTATTTTAAATAATACCCCAACCGCTCTGCATAATGAGATCATTAGTGCCAGTCAAGGCAGAGGGTTTTATCTGTCTTTAGATAAAAAAGCGCTGGTACCAGATAGTGGCTCATTAGTATTATCTACCAAGCTTAGAGGGTTATTGTTAGAGACTTATGTGCAAGATATTCGTATCGTCGCCGCTAATATAAAACCTCCAGAAAGACAAAAAAAATCAAAATATAAAAATGAAATGAAACGTTTTGATAGGGAAGGTAAAAAAAGACGGCATGTTAAATTAACAGGTTCTATTTTATTACCTGGACACAATTGGTTAAATTTTCGTTCTGCAATTGATGATGAAGTCGTCCGCCTTCCTGTTAAAATTATTATGTGGGTAATGTTATTTACTTTGTTCATTTTAATGGCCATGGCATGGACAGTAAAACGCGCTTTAAAGCCGATTGAAACCTTAGCTATTGTTGCGAAAAAAGTGGGTAGTGAACGTGATTTTAAGAATATTACTGAGGTTGGACCGAGTGAAGTGATACCTGCTATTGTTGCCTTTAATCAGATGCAAGCGAGTCTCTCTGCCTTTATTGATGATCGAAGTAAAATGTTAGCCGCTATTTCACATGATCTACGTACCCCTATTACCAGTTTACGATTACGCCTTGAATTTATCGCGCCGGGGGAAGATCAAAAACGCATGTTAGAAACGGTTTATCAAATGGAAAAGATGTTAAAAGCAACACTTGATTTTGCCCGAGATGATGCACAAAAAGAGATGAAGCAAGATCTTGAAGTGGTGAGTTTACTGACGACTATTTGTGATGATTATCGCGATCAAAATATCGATGTTCAGTTTCTAAACTCAGATAAAATTATTTTCCGTTTATGGCCCGTCGCCTTTCGTCGTGTTATTGAGAATATCATCAATAACAGCATTGCTTATGGGCAAGATGAGTCTGGTGAAGTACATATTAATATTGCGGTTAAGTTAGACAATGAAAACTTAATCATTGTTATCAGTGATACGGGTGAAGGCATCGAAGAAGCGTTATTTGACGAGGTGATAAAGCCTTTTGTACGATTGGATAAGGCCCGTGATACTCAAGATTCTAGTGTCGGGTTGGGGTTAGCAATTAGTCACAGTATTGTGCAAGCCCATGCCGGTAAACTGCTCTTTAAAAACCTCCC
>JBAHZV010000102.1:0-10609 GCA_037132845.1 Psychromonas sp. | reverse complement strand
GAGCAGATAAAGCACAGCAAGAGTGGCAGGAGATAAAACTGCCAGAAGATATTTCAGACTCACTGCCAAAGATTAAAGATGATACCCAAAGAAGTTGGACCCACCTTGCGACTTTGTTAGTCAAAGATATCAGCGGTGAGCTGGTAGAAGCCTATCAAACATTCGAAGATGGATGTCGCTATCAAAAAATTATCGACATCATTAGAAAAAATGATAATTGGGTCGATGTTAGTGATCTCTGAAAAGAGTAATGAGTCTCGCGCTGAGCAACAACGCGTTATCGGTGGCATTTTATTTTCAACAAGGTTAATCGGATAAAGATGAATGATCTATAAAAAGGAGTCTTTATCCCCTGCTGAGTAACAGCGAATGCTCAGCAGGTTTTTAGCTACTCGTTTTTATTACGGCGTTGCCACTTTTGAGCGACTTTAAAACGCCACAATAAGTGCAATGACACGTAACCAACCGCGGCACTGACGACTGCTAAAATAAAACATCCCAAAAGCAGTGTTGGTGCAATGCTTTCTAACGTCTGAATAAGCCATTGAAAAGAGAGTTCAAAATTAAAGTCAACGAGCGGTTCATTTAAAATATAGGCACCTAAAAGATAAGCACCATAAAAAAGCGGGGGCATAGTAATGGGGTTAGAAAGCCACACTAAGGCCGCTGAAAGTGGCAAGTTTACGGAAAAAATAACCGCTAAAATGGAGGCTAATAGCATTTGAAATGGCATTGGCATCCAAGCACAAAAAAGCCCAACAGCCATCGCTCCTGCTGCGCTGTGTCGATTAAGGTGCCACAAATTAGGATTGTGTATAATGTTGCCAAGGAATTTAAGGTACGGATGTGTTTTTAATGTCTCTGGCTTAGGCAAAAAACGTTGAATCAATTTTTTAGGCATATAATTAGAGTTTATGTAAATGAATTCGGATGATAATAATGCGTACAGCTTTGTATTTATCAATATTTGTTTTTATTTCAACACTTTTTTGGCCTCAGTTGCCAGACAAGCATCTTATACTCTTTGCGCTAGCAGTCAGCCTATTGTTATTGTTTTTACCTAAACTACGCATTCTCGTTATTATTCCCATGACTGCTTTGTACTTTACTTGCTACGTCAGCTTAATATTAACCGGGCAACTACTTCCATCTGCGCAACTGGACCATAATGGCTTAGACATTTTAGTTGATGGGAAAGACCATACCATAATAGTACAAATTGTTTCATTAATTAGTGAAAACAATAAAGGTTATTTTAGGGCTAAATTAATTGAATTTGATAATAATCAATTAAAGTCTCATTTTGATTATTCACCTCTCATTGAAATGCGTTGGTATAAGCCAACTTTGCTTGTTCAAGCGGGACAAATTCATCGTTTTGTGGTGCGTTTAAAGCCTGTTTATGGGCGTGCTAACCCAGCAGGGTTCGATCGTCAAAAATGGTCATATTCAGAACATATTGCTTATCAAGCAACGATTAAAGCACATCTTATGCGCTTTGATGAAAAAAACACCCTGCGTGCAATTTTTTATCAAAAAGTGCAATCTATCAGTGCAGATTTAAAACATCAGGGTTTGCTTTTAGCACTTTCTTTTGCGGATAAATCGTTAATCTCTCGTGCTCAAAAACAACAAATAAGAAATTTAGGCATTTCTCATTTATTTGCCATCTCTGGTTTACATATTGGTTTGTTTTTTTCAGTGCTATATCTTCTCGCTCAATCTCTTTTTAATGGCCTGTTACCCGCATCCAAAATAGGCTGGTTTTCCTTGCGTTTAATCAATGTCAGCGCATTAATCGGTGCGTTCAGTTATGCTTATTTAGCGGGATTTTCTTTGCCAACACAGCGCGCTTTTTTAATGTTGTTGGTAGCCGTTTTTGTCTTTATGTTAAAACGTAATATCGCTAAGGTGGATCTTTTGTTATTGGTCTTGGCGACGGTTATTTTTTGGGATCCATTATCCGTATTAAGCCTCAGTTTATGGCTGTCATTTGGCGCCGTGATGATTATTTTAGGATTGCTTTGGGCTTTTCCAACTATTTCTATTGGTCAATTACAGGGTAAAAATAGGCGTAAAAAAAATAAATTCATCCATTATTTGAAATTACTTTTTTTCTTGCAAATCGGATTGACACTACTTATGTTGCCATTGCAACTGGTGAGTTTTTCTGCCGTAAGTTTAGTGGCTATTCTGATTAACCTACTTGCTATTCCATTGTTTTCATTGTTGATTATTCCCTTGGTATTATTAGCCACATTGATAACCCTGTTTTATTCTCCTCTGGCACTGTTTTTATTTGTTTTATGCGACCAATTATTGAGTTACTTTTTCACCTTGTCATTGTTTTTAAATGACAGTTATTACTGGTTTTCATTAGCACAAGAAAAGTTGTTACTAACACTGTGGGTTTTATTAATACTACTTCTTGTTGTTCATTTTCAATCAATGACGCAACGAAAAATTAGTTATTTTTTTAGTGTGTTTTTGTTGTGTCTTTTGAGTTTAAGGTTGTTACCTAAAGAAGCAACGTGGTTTGTTGAAGTCATTGATGTTGGGCAAGGTTTAGCGGTGTTGGTGCGCAGCGAAGATCATGTTTTACTTTATGATACCGGGGCACGTTACCCGTCGGGTTTTAACATGGTGGACAGTGAAATACTGCCTTATCTTACTTCAATGGGAATCAATAAATTAGATCATTTGGTGATTAGCCATAGCGACATTGACCATGCTGGTGGGGCGGATCGCATTGCGGATAAATTAAAGGTTATAGCACGTTGGGCGGGTGAACCTTTAACCAGTAGCGCTTATTTTACCCCTTGTCTACAAGGACAAAAATGGACCTTGGCGAAATTAAAGATAGAGGTATTATCACCCATCACCTTAACCAACAATAACAATAATAACTCCTGTGTATTACGTATCAGTGATGGTAAGACATCATTGTTATTAACTGGAGATATAGGCACAAAACAAGAAAAAATATTAGTCCGTCAATTTGGCGACAAGCTTAATAGCACCATCTTATTAGCGCCACATCATGGTAGTCGTTACTCTTCAAGTATTGATTTTATTGATGCAGTCTCACCGCAATGGGTTGCTTTTAGTGCCGGTTTTATGAATCACTGGGGATTTCCTACCGATGAGGTATTAAAACGTTATCAAAGCCAAGCTGTTAAGATGGTAAATACGGGTCAAAGTGGCTTTATTCGCTTTCAAATAACAGCACAAGCTATTAAAATGCAAACATTCAGAGAAGATCTTGCTGCTTATTGGTATCATCATTCTCTTATCCCTTGATCTCTATTGGACTGATAAATGACAAATACTGAAAACGATGGCTGGTTGATATTTAAACGGCTTATCGGTTACGTTAAAAATTATAAATTAGCGCTGTTTGTTGGCATTCTTGGCATGTTAGGTTATGCCGGTGTGGATATGTTACTTATCTGGTCATTGCAACCCTTATTGGATAATGGCCTCACCGGGCAAGATCCGAGTATTTTAAAAATAATGCCGTACTTTGTTGTGGTGGTGATTGCTTTTCGTGGTTTATTTGCTTTTATTAGTTCCTACTGTATGGCATGGGTCGGTAATAATGTGGTAATGACTCTACAACGTCAACTCTTTAGCCAGCTCATTGCATTACCCATCAGTTTTTTTGATAAAACCAATACCGGTGATTTACTCTCTAAAATTACCTATGATGCCAGCCAAGTTTCTAGTGCTGCTAGTAGTGCGCTGGTCAGAATTTTCCGAGAAGGGGCGCTGTTAATTGGTTTAATCACCATGATGTTTTTACAGAGTTGGCAATTATCCATGGTGTTTTTTGTGGTCGCGCCTTTTGTTGGTTTTGCTATCTCAGTCGTCAGTAAACGTTTCCGTAAAATTGGCAAAAATCTACAAAGTGCGATGGGATTAGTGACCACGTCATCGGAGCAGATGCTTAAGGGCCATAAAGAAGTATTGATGTTTGGTGGCCAAACTGTCGAAAATAATAAATTTGGTGAGGTCAGTAATACCGTACGTCGACAAAATATGAAAATGGCCAGTGCCAGTGCGATCAGCGTACCGATTATTCAATCTATTGCTTCGATTGCACTTGCTCTGGTACTCTTTTTGGCTACTTTCCCTGAAATAATGGAGACCCTTTCAGCGGGTAAATTTGTGGTTATTATCAGTGCCATGATGGGGTTGATGAAACCAATCAGAAGCATTACCCAAGTCAATAACCAAATTCAAAAAGGCTTGGCCGCCAGTCAAAGTATTTTTGCTATGTTAGATAAAAGTGTCGCTAAAGATGAAGGCACAATATCGGTCAAACGGGTAAAAGGCGACATTGAGTTAAACAGTGTGCTGTTTACTTATCCAAGTGCTGAAAAACCTGCTTTAAGTAACGTCAGCTTTAGCTTAAAAGCGGGGCAAACCTTTGCATTAGTTGGACGCTCAGGATCAGGAAAATCAACCATTGCGAATCTATTAACGCGTTTTTATGATATTGATTCGGGAAAAATAAAAATTGATGGGGTTGATATTAGCGAATACACACTCAGTTCACTGCGTGAACAGGTTGCTGTGGTATCACAAAATGTACATTTATTTAATGATACCATCGCCAACAATATCGCCTATGCTGCTACCGATAAGTATAATCGTGACGATATTATTAAAGCTGCTGAAACGGCGCATGCCATGGAATTTATTAATGGCTTTCCACTGGGATTAGATACGATCATCGGTGAAAATGGGGCGTTACTTTCTGGTGGGCAACGCCAACGTTTGGCGATTGCACGTGCATTACTGCGCGATGCGCCGATCTTAATTCTTGATGAAGCAACCTCTGCACTCGATACTGAGTCGGAGCGTCATATTCAAGCCGCCCTTGATGAATTACAAAAAAATCGCACTTCAATTGTGATTGCGCATCGTCTTTCTACTATCGAGCATGCCGACCAAATCTTGGTGGTGGATGGCGGTCAAATTGTGGAAGCGGGGACACATGCACAGTTGCTCGCAAAAGAAGAGATTTATTACACCTTGAATAAATTACAAATATCGGGTGATCTGTAATGAAATTTTGGTACCAGCCCTTACAATGGTGGGCTTGGTTTTTATATCCTTTGTCACTTTTATTTTTTATGATCAGTCAGATGCGTCGTTTTTTGTTGCAGAAATTCGTATTAAATCAATCTCAGCAACCATTACCTGTCATTGTGGTGGGTAATATATCGGTGGGGGGTAACGGTAAAACACCCTTTGTTATCTGGTTATGTGAAATGCTTACTGAGGCCGGTTATAAGCCGGGCATTATTAGCCGTGGTTATGGTGGAAAAAGCCAACATTACCCGTTATTACTCAGTAGTGAAACATTAGGCGAAGCCGCAGGGGATGAACCGGTGATGCTATTTAAGCGCCTTGGCATACCCATTGTCGTTGATCCCAAACGTGTTAATGCCGCCAAATACCTGTATCAACAATGTGATGTTGATATTATTATTACCGATGATGGCCTGCAACATTATGCCTTAGCGCGTGATATTGAAATAGCGGTGGTGGATGGGAAACGTCGTTTAGGTAATCAAAAACTGATGCCCATGGGGCCCTTAAGAGAGCCTTTATCGCGCCTTAAAGAGGTCGATTTTGTTATCAATAATGGCGAGCAAGCGGATAATGAAATCACCATGTTATTACAGCCACTCGCTTGTAAAACGGTAGATGGGCGTAATGCCTCTCTGCCTAAATATAGCAAGGTCAATGCTTGTGCTGCTATTGGTTATCCGCAACGATTTTTTGATAGCCTAGAAACACAACATTATCAATTATCTAAAACCATTTCATTTGTGGATCATCATGCCTTTAAAGCGAGTGATTTTAATCAATTTGATACAAATATACCGTTATTAATGACCGAGAAAGATGCGGTTAAGTGTGTTAAATTTGCCTTACCTAACTGGTGGTATTTGCCCATTAATGCACAGTTACCAGACTCTTTTACGCAGCAACTATTACAAAAAATTAAGGATTTAAAATGATCAGTGTTAAATTACTCGACATTATCGCTTGCCCTGTGTGTAAAGGGCAGTTGGGTTTCAAAAAAGAGACCAATGAACTTATCTGTAAATTTGATCATTTGGCCTATCCTGTTGTTGATGGTATTCCCGCCTTATTGGCTGTACGCGCCCGCACTATCACTGCGGATGAGGAGATTTAAAGCATGTCCTTTATTGCTGTTATACCGGCTCGTTATCAATCAACGCGTTTACCCGCTAAGCCTTTAGCCGATATTTTAGGAAAAACCATGGTTGAGCGTGTGGCACTACAAGCATTAAAAAGTGGTGCTTCACGGGTCATTGTAGCGACCGATGATCAGCGTATTGCTGATGCATTAGTCACGCTAAGTAATATTGAAATATGCATGACTTCCGCTGCACATGAGTCGGGCACCGATAGGCTTGCTGAGGTTTGTGAGTTATATCAATTTTCAGACTCCGATATAATTGTTAATGTGCAAGGTGATGAACCACTGATACCACCGGCAATAATTAGCCAAGTTGCGACCAATTTACAACTCAATAAAGAAGCCAGTGTGGCAACATTGAGTGCACCAATTACACAGCTTGATGATGTTTTTAATGTCAATGCGGTTAAAGTCGTCACCGATAAAAACGGATTAGCATTGTATTTTAGTCGTGCCACTATCCCGTGGGATAGAGATAACTTTACGACAAATAATCAAAACCAACAGGGTATTAATAAAAGCAATCTACAACGTCATATCGGTATTTATGCTTATCGGGTTCGTTTTTTAAGGGAATATTCACAACTTACTGTTTCTCCTCTTGAATCCATAGAAAAACTTGAGCAATTGCGGGTTTTATGGCATGGTTTTAAAATTCACGTACAACAAGCCATTGAAGTGCCACCTGCAGGTGTTGATAACGCAGATGATCTGCAACGTGTCATTAAATATTTAAAGGAACATAATGAAAATTAAACTATTAATTATATTCTGTTTGGGTTTATTACTCAGCGGTTGTGGTGATGAGCGTCAAGATCGTATCGACAGTAATATTTTAAGTGCCGAATACCTAATTAATAACCTTGGACAAAGTTTAGATAACAATAATATCCGTAATGCAATGTTACTCAAACAATATGCCTCTTTATTAAGTAATGATAAACCTGAGTTATTACCGTTATTGAAGCAACTTAGTCGCGATGCAACACGCAATGGCCCCACTTATCAAGGTTTATTACAACGCTTAAAAACAATCAAAGAACAACCACAAGTTGTTGGTGATATTGAAGCGCAGCTCTATGAAACAGAGGTATTAATTGAAGCTTCTGATCCCGCTTTATTTAATGATGCTCTGTCTGATCCTATTAATGTTATCGCCGATATGTCCGAGGGCAAATTAGCACGGGTTAATGCCATCAGTCAGCAGCAAAGCTTACTTGCAAATGGTGCTGAAAATAATGGTGCGGGTAGCCAACTTGTCGGTAACCCTGGTTATGGACAATGGCAAAATAATAGTAGTGGCATGTCTTTTTGGCATTGGTATGGCATGTATTCAATGTTTTCAGCGATCACCAATCCCGTGCGCTATGACCGCTGGTCATCACGTCGAGATTACAGTTATTACAATGATGTTGGTCGAAACCGTTACACTTCACCCCAACAGACAAAATCACAAAATGATTTAGCAACTAAGACAAAAAAACAGTTTGGTAATAATAGCAACTTTAAAAGTCCTTATGCTAAATCAAAAACAGGGGCAAGTGCGATGTCAAGTTCAAGTCGACAAGCACAAAAATCAACCGCCTTTTCTGGCCGTTCAAGTTATTCTAAAGCGCGATCGCAGTCAAGAGCATCAAGTAGTTTTAGAAACAGCAAAACAACATCATCACGTGGAATAAGTCGCGGAAAATAGGATTTTATTATGAATGAGTTAATCACAATATTTACACAAAACGGTGATCTTGCTGTTTATCTTTTAATTGATATGGTGGTCGCTATTGCTCTACTTGGAGGCATTCGTTTTACCATGGGTGTGTTTGGTAATGTTGATACTAAAGATGAATTATCGCAAAAAGATAATTTTGCTTATGGTATCAGCATGGCAGGTGCAGTGGCTGCTATGGGTATTGCATTAAGTGGCGCAATAACCGGTGAGCTTGCGGGATCTTACTCGATTGAAATACTGGGAATGTTAGCCTATGGTCTTGCGGGTCTCCTTTTGATTAAAGCCGGGCGTTTTATCCATGATAAGTTTGCATTGCCTGCCTTTAATAAACATGAACTGATATTAGATCGGAATATTTCAGTGGCGTTAGTAGATGCAGCCTCGGTGATTGCAACGGCGATTGTGGTACGCGCATCACTTATCTGGGTAGAAGGCTTAGATATTAATACTTTTATTGCTATCGCATCGGCATGGATTGTTTCACAAGTGATGTTAGTCATTATCACCCGTATTTTTGAATGGAAGTTTTCTCGTCATAATGGGCTCACTTTTCAAGCAACACTTGAAGAAGGACACATTGCAATAGCGATTCGTTATGCAGGTTATCTCATCTCTACAGCAATGTCGGTAACGGCAGCCAGTTACTTTATTGTTTATGATGCAAGTCAACTGTGGTTTGGCATTGGACAATGGGCAGTTATCAGCCTTATATTGATGGTTTTTTTAACGGTATTGACCAGTATTGCAAAATTTATTGTACTGTGGGGCATTAATCGTCGCGTTGAAGTGGAAGATCAAGATAACATTGGTATTGCCACCATTGAATTTGCAACTTCATTCTCAATTGCATTATTATTAATGGCGTTAATGACTTAATCTCTCCTTATTAAATGTAACAACAAACAGTACAAAGGCTATCGATGATAGCCTTTTCTTTTGGACTTAATTGAAGTACTAACAATGCAAAACAACAAAAAATTAAAACTGTTGGTTGACGACAGTATACTTATCTTAATTATGGCAACGCTAGCCTGCTGTGGGCTTATTTATGAATACTTATTATCACATTACTCCGCGCGTATTCTAGGCAGCGTAGAGACCGTCATTTACGCCATTATCGGTATCATGATCGTTTCGATGGGGCTCGGCGCCTTTGCCGCTAAACAAGTAAAAGATGCTTTTCAAGGTTTTGTTGTATTAGAGCTGGTGGTTGCCTTTATTGGTTGTAGCGCCACGCTATTTATCGCTTCTATTATTGGTTTTAGTCAAGTACTGCCTGAACTTATTTCTGATACTTATCAAATCCCAATGAATATGTTAGCGCGAGGCGGTTTTTTGGCGCAACTCAGTTGGTTAAGTATGCAGCTACCGTATATTTTTGCCTTTATTTTAGGTTTTTTAATTGGCATGGAAATTCCGCTTATTGCGCGTATTCGCGAAACAATTTATGGTCATCATATTGCTCATAATGCGGGTACTATTTATGGTGCAGACTATATTGGCGCGGGTGTGGGGGCCGCTATTTGGGTATTATTTATGCTCCAAATTGAGATTAGTCAGGCTGCTGCATTAACTGCGACACTTAATTTGGTCGCAGGATTTGTTTTTTTAATTCGTTTTAGAAAATATTTACGCCATATTAAATATTTTCTGATTGCACATAGTTTGTTAGCGTTGTTGATTGTGGTGGTTTTTCAATCGGGTAATCATTGGCAAAAACAGATGCAAAATATGCTTTATCTCGACAAAGTTGTTTATCAGACGCAAACACCTTATCAAAATTTAGTGTTTACTGAACGTCACCTCGGAGGTGGACTTGAGCCTATCTTTAATTTTTACATTAATGGACGCTTACAATTTTCAAGTTTAGATGAACATATTTATCATGAATTTTTAGTTCATCCCGCCATGCAAAGCTCCAATCTCCATGACAATATATTAATTATCGGTGGGGGTGATGGTTTAGCGTTACGCGAAGTATTAAAATGGCACCCTAAAACAGTTACTTTGGTTGATTTAGATCCTGTACTCACTGCATTATTCAAATCTCCTCAAGATGTTTTACCCACTCATTTGGCGAATAAAATAACGGACTTAACCGCGGACAGTTTTAACGATCCACGGGTCACTGTCATTAATGATGATGCGTTTATTGCCATTGATAAGTTATTACAAAAGAAAAAGGTGTTTGATAGCATTATTGTGGATTTACCGGATCCAAGTCATCCTGATTTGAATAAGTTATACAGTGTTAATTTTTATTATCGTTTAAATCATCTTTTAAATGCAGATGGTGCGATGGTGGTGCAATCGACATCTCCTTTTCATGCCCAAAATGCATTTATATCGATTGCTAAAACGATGCAAGCAGCAAATTTTAAAAACGTCGAGCAGTACCATGAAAATGTACCTTCTTTTGGTGAATGGGGATGGACAATTGCTACCAAAAAAGGCGCGAGTGTGAGTGAGCGCTTATCTCAAAGTAAAGGTATATCGGTACCAACTGTTTGGTTAACGACACCACTTTTAGCTGGGGCTTTTTCATTCAATAAAGGTTTTTATAAAGATGAAGATAAGATAAAAGTGAATTATTTGGGATCTAATCAGCTTTATCAATATCACCAAAAAGCCTGGGAGAGAGAAAC
>JBAHZV010000101.1:0-6144 GCA_037132845.1 Psychromonas sp. | reverse complement strand
AAGCCAGATTGCCAGTTTTGCTGCTAAAAATGTCACCAAGAATGATATTTCAAAATTACGTGAAGCATTAGATACAGAGCGCAAGCAGCTTGAAACGGGCCATGGTGATTACGATGGTGATGAGATGTTCCATCTGACTATCGCGGAAGCCTCTCAAAATAGTGTGCTCAGTGATATTGTTCAGCACTTGTGGCTACGCCGAGATGAGAGCCCAATGTGGAACCAGCTGCATTTACGTATCAAGGACATGAACTACCGCTCAGCATGGCTACAGGACCATGAGGCTATTTTAAGGAGTCTTCAACGACGTGACCCAGAAGGGGCACGTAAAGCGATGTGGGATCACCTTGAAAATGTAAAACAAACGTTATTTGAATTATCGGATGTGGATGATCCTCAGTTTGATGGTTTTTTATTCCGATAAGCATGCATAGCAGATAAAGATTAAATTACTGATGAAGAGATATTTATAGCAAAGGAATTAATTAAGTGATCAAGTATTACGCAGGAAAAATATCACTAACAAGGCGTGAGTCGCAGTAGGTAGTTATTCTCACTTCAAGACTCACAACGTAGGTAGGGTTAATTTTAACAACTAAGGCTAATCACCTTTTTAGTTCTTTTGGTATTATTAAGGCTTTACTCATGGCCGTTTACCAACGGCAGCCTAAAGCTGAAGTCATGGTGCATAGCGACCAAGGAAGCCAATATGGTCGTGCTGATTATTTAGTTTTTATGAAAGCACATAACCTTGTTCCATCGAGGAGTCGTCGAGGAAACTGCCATGATAATGCCGTTACAGAAAGCTTTTTTACAACGATTAAAAAACAAATAATTAAAAGAAAGATCTACCCAACACGTAATGATGCGAAAACTGAGATATTTAATTTCATAGAAATGTTTTACAATCCTAAAAAGCGTCATTCGCATACTGGTGGAGTTTCACCTGCAAAGTTTGAGGAAGCGTATTATTCTGAATTAAAAACTGTCTAGTGAAATCTGGGAACTCCACCTCTAAATTTAAAGCCATGTAAAAGTATGATACCCCTCATCAACCCCTAACAATTCTGGGAAGTAGTGGGATATTATGGAATGTCTTAGGAAGTAAAGTCAATAAAAAAGCCCGTAAACTATAAGCTTACGGGCTTTTCTAGGAAGTGCTAGTATTTGGGCAATACGTTTACATCATACCGCCCATGCCACCCATTCCGCCCATATCAGGCATTGCAGCAGGTGAATCAACCGTTGCATCAGTGACCATGCATTCCGTTGTGATCATCAAGCCAGCAACTGAAGCTGCAAACTGTAATGCGCTACGTGTTACTTTCGTTGGGTCAAGAATACCCATCTCTAACATATCGCCGTAGACACCGGTTGCTGCGTTATAACCATAGTTACCAGAGCCTTGCTGTACGTTATACGCAACCACTGACGCTTCTTCACCACAGTTAGAAACGATTTGACGTAATGGCGCTTCCATTGCACGTAATGCAACACGCACACCAACATTTTGATCTTCATTATCGCCTTGAAGATCTTTAAGTAGACCCGCAACACGTACCAGTGCAACACCACCGCCCGCAACAACGCCTTCTTCAACCGCAGCGCGTGTCGCATGTAATGCATCATCAACACGATCTTTTTTCTCTTTCATCTCAACTTCAGTGGCAGCACCCACTTTAATCACCGCAACACCACCCGCAAGTTTTGCAGAGCGCTCTTGTAACTTCTCTTTATCGTAGTCAGAGCTTGATGCTTCAATTTGTTGTTTAATTTGGTTTACACGACCACTAATTGTCGCTTCATCACCAATACCATCGATTATGATTGTTTCGTCTTTATTGATAACGATACGTTTCGCTTGACCTAAATCTTCAAGTTGTACTTTTTCAAGATCTAAACCAATCTCTTCAGAGATAACGGTACCTGCCGTTAAGATAGCAATATCTTGTAGCATTGCTTTACGGCGATCACCAAAACCAGGTGCTTTAACAGCCGCAACTTTTACGATGCCACGCATATTATTAACAACTAATGTCGCTAACGCTTCACCTTCAACATCTTCAGCAACAATAAGTAAAGGTTTAGAGGCTTTAGCAACGGCTTCTAATGTGGGTAATAACTCACGAATGTTACCAATTTTTTTATCAACTAATAAAACAAATGGGTTTTCTAGCTCAACCGTACCTGACTCTTGATTGGTCATGAAATAAGGAGAAAGGTAACCTCTGTCAAACTGCATACCTTCAACAACGTCTAGTTCATTCTCAAGACCTTGTCCTTCTTCAACCGTGATAACGCCTTCGTTACCGACTTTCTGCATCGCTTTAGCAATGATTTCACCAATTTCTGTATCAGAATTAGCTGAAATGGTGCCCACTTGGGTGATTGCTTTTGAGTCTGAACATGGCGTTGATAATAATTTTAACTCCGCAACAGCCGCTTTGACTGTTTTATCAATACCACGTTTTAAATCCATTGGATTCATGCCAGCAGCAACCGCTTTAAGACCTTCTACAATAATAGCTTGTGCAAGCACTGTTGCTGTTGTTGTTCCATCACCCGCGGCATCATTCGTTTGTGACGCAACTTCTTTCACCATTTGTGCGCCCATATTCTCAAACTTGTCTTCAAGTTCAATCTCTTTGGCAACCGTAACACCATCTTTAGTGATGTGTGGCGCACCAAAACTTTTATCAAGAATCACATTACGTCCTTTTGGACCGAGTGTGATTTTGACAGCATCAGCTAACACATTAACGCCAGCCAACATTTTTTGGCGCGAATCATTTCCAAATTTCACTTCTTTTGCAGACATTTTAATTTCCTTTTTTATATACCACTACGTGGTGGTTAACGTAATTTAAATTACGCTCTTCAATATTATTTATTCAACAATTGCAAGAATGTCACTTTCACTTAAAATGAGCACTTCTTGACCATCTATTTTTTCAGTTTTAAGTCCGTAACCTTCACTAAAAATAACCATATCACCTACTTTCACCGCTAGCGGACGCACTTCACCGTTATCTAAAATGCGGCCATTACCCACAGCAATAACTTCACCACGGGTTGATTTTTCAGCTGCGCTACCAGTTAAGACAATACCACCAGCAGATTTAGTTTCTTGTTCTGTACGTTTTAAAATAATACGATCATGTAATGGACGAATAGTCATTGTGATTCCTTAAAAGTAATAATCGGGAGTAAATTTATAAATGATAGATGGGGATGACGAATTGGAAATCAAGAGTAAACCATTATTATAGACAAAAAAATCCGCAATTGAATGCGGATTGTTACTTCCATCACTTTTTATTGAGTGGAGAGCTGTCGCTGTGACATTTCGGTAATTATTTGATTAATTTCACTGACAGCAATAAGAATACTTTTCTCTGTTTTTTGATACTGATAAGCGACAACCCGCCCTTCTATAATTCTTAGTCGGCCTAAACCAACAATAAAAATTCGCCCATTAAAAAAGCCTTTAACAAACTTAGCTATTTGACGAGGTTGGTATTTTTTAAAGCTTCTTAATGTAATTGAACTTTTAATATTCACAGGTCATTCCTTTTTTCAACAGAAATATTTAAAGATGATAATATATGGTGCTTTATGAAAAATAATACATGCAATATTCATGCTATATTTACATGATATTGGGTATGATATTTATTATGATGCCTTTATGGCTTAATATTGATGAATATAATACCTTAAATAAGTCGCGTCAAATGGATGAATCAAACAAATATCACTTGCCATCATCTTTACGTTCAAACTCACCTTCGATAACATCCTTATCAAGATTCGCTTTTGAGAACCCCGAGTGAGTCTGAGAGAAATTACTAGACATCATGACCGGTGAAAATTTCACATTAGCCAATATTATCGTTGCAATCGTACGGCGAATGGTAGGTTGAAGTAATAGCAGTCCAGATAAATCAGTTACAAAACCAGGCGTGACCAGCAACACCCCAATAATAATCAACATTATTCCTTCAATAAGCTGTTGACCAGGCATCTCACCTTTTGCTAATCGTTGCTGTAATTGCGCAACAAGTTGTAAACCTTGACTTCTCACTAATGCAGAACCAATCAATGCGGTCACAACAACCAAGAACACCGTGGGCCAAGCACCTAAAAAACCACCCACTTTAATGAGAACAAAAATCTCTAATAAAGAAACAGTGGTAAAAAGAAAGAATAACTTTGCAAACATATTTGTTCCTAGTATGTAAGTACGTTGTTTATGAACGGTAGAGAGCTACCCAGGTGACTTTAAGATGCTTTATCAGGGCAGTTTACGCTATTTCATGGGGCAACGTTATTTAATTTAGTCAGTGAAGAGTGATAAAAGTTCAACTATTTTTTCTGTATTTTCCAGAGTTTCAAAAGGACAAAAACGGGTATTAATAATAGCGCAGATAATAGAAATAAATTCCCTTGTAAACGGTCGTAACTAATACCGGATATAAAAGTAAACAAGGCCATCAGTAGCCCCAGTGAGACACCGGAATAAAGGCTTTGATAAGCGACAAGTTGCGATGATTCTTGCTGACTAATATAACGCATCGCCGCTAAGTGGGTAACTGCAAAAGTGAGCGCATGTAGAGTTTGTATCAGCCCCAGAAAATAAATATTATCAGTGAACGAAAATACCGACCAGCGTACTATTCCCCCAATTAACGCGAGCAATAACATCTGTTTAATAGACCATGCTCCAAAAAAACGATGATTAAAACGTAAAATTAATATCTCAGCCAAGACCGCAATGCCCCATAACCAAGCAATCACATTGCCTGAGAGCCCGATGCTATCCCAATAAATCGTACTAAAGGCATAATAGGCCCCGTGACTGCCCTGAATCATGCCGGTGATCAATAAAAAAAACACCACTTCAGGTTTTTTCACTAACGTTAGTAGCGATGTTTTTTTAGCCTTCTCTTCTTCGTGATCCACTAACAGAGGGTTAAGGTTCGCCATCGACAAAATCCACAGGATGCTCACCATCAACACAATTAACACCAATATCGCCTGTATACCAAAATCAACAATCAACCAACCGACAGTGGTTGACCCGACAATAAAACTGACCGATCCCCAAAGACGCACTCGACCATAATCAAGTTGAATTTGTTTCACTAAACGGCTACCCACTATATCACCCAGTGGCATTAATGGTGCCAAGACAATGTTGACCAAGAGCGTTAATGTCGCCAGCCAAAAGTAGCCTTTGAGATAAAAGAGTGAAGCAAAAAAAAGTAACGTGATAAAACCTAAAAAACGAATAAGTTTAAGTGTCGCACTGCCCTTTGATACACGTGGCAACATTATTAAACTACTGAGAAAGCGTAAGATCAAAGCAATTGAAAAAAGGATACCAACCTGCTCGGTGGTCACTCCCTGCCCTGTTAGCCAAATTCCCCAAAAAGGCAGAAAAACACCCCATATAAAGAAGAAATTAATAAAATAAGTGGTTAGCCATGTTTTGGCTGACAGAGTAAACAAGATGAGATTCCTTAAAAAGACTAACATTCATTTTTTAAAAAACGAGATCCGTTATCAAACAAATGAAATGCGAGTGGCACAGAATACGTGGGAGTGATTTAATGCTCTAATTGCGCACTTGCACAGATGTTGAAATTGAATGACGATAACGACTATCGGCAATGAGCTCACCTGATAAGTTTATCACAATGGTGGTCTGTGCATGCGAAGTAATTTCCTCTGTAAAAACAAGCTGGGTTATTTTAATAAAACCCTTATCAGAGATAGATTTCCAACCAGAAACGTCTTCACAAACAGTCTCGGCGACCTTGCTAACATTTGTTTTAAACTTAAGGGTATCATTTTTTAAACTAAAGGCCATTTTATTGCTACTTTCAAGTAACTGGGAGTGATTATGGTTATAATAATAAACAATGCAATTTTGATCACTATTAATGTTAACCGACTTTATATTAGTCGCGCCAACAAGATACGCATCGCCTCCGAAACCCGCACGTCTAAGATCCCTTTCCATCAGAGTAATAAGCACATGTAAATCAGCATTTAAGCGTGAAATTTTGAGGTTTTTAGTGCCCGTTGAAACCCCTGTCATATATAAACTAATGACCATCAACAGCAATACGGAGCCAAGTA
>JBAHZV010000177.1:0-38508 GCA_037132845.1 Psychromonas sp. | reverse complement strand
CCTGATTCCATTCCGAACTCAGAAGTGAAACGCAGTTGCGCCGATGGTAGTGTGGGGTCTCCCCATGTGAGAGTAGGTCATTGCTAGGCACCTCTTTAAAAAAGCCCTGATAGAAATGTCAGGGCTTTTTTGCTTTTAGCGTGCTGTGCTCAGCATCTCTGTAATTATCATTTTTGTTTTCCATGTTATCCGATACTAATAATCATATTTTCTTTTATATTATATATAAAGGAATTATCACTGTATTATTTTGTTAGCGATAAGCCCTCTCTATTTTGAATATTTACGATAGCGAATAGTAGCATGGGTGATAAAGCTCATTAAAATAAGCTCAAGTTCAGATTATAGCAATAGATATATATATTAAATTAACTATTTGTCATACAATTTATACATACTATTTATATATTTTAATAAAAGAGATCCTAATGAGTCATTCTTTCTTACAAATTGCTGGTTCAAAACGTAGCTTACATGTACAAGTTGCACGTGAAATTGCACGTAAAATATTGTCTGAGGAATTAGCTCAAAATGAAATAATTCCAAGTGAGATGACCTTGTGTGAACAGTTTAATATAAGTAGAACAGCGCTACGAGAAGCGATAAAGCTTTTAACCTCTAAAGGGTTGTTAGAATCTAAGCCTAAAGTAGGCACACGGGTAAAAAGTCGTGATAACTGGAATTTTTTGGATTCACAATTATTGGATTGGGTAATTGATCTGTCAGACAATGAAGCCATTTATAAAGAGTTTTTAGCTTTACGTAAGGCTATAGAGCCTGAAGCCGCTGCTTTAGCTGCCGAGTATGCAACGGCAGAGCAGCGTATTTTATTATCTTCAACGTTCCAAAAAATGGATTATATTCATAACCATTTTAATTTTGAGGAGTGGACCGAGGCAGATATGGAGTTTCATCGTTTAATTTTCTTATCTACGGGTAATAGCTTTTATTTACCCTTTGCCAATGTGTTACGTACTATGTTTAAAAGTTTCATCGGGCACTCTTCTGAGAAAGGCGGTACTTGTATTAAAGAGCACCGCGAAATATACCGGGCGATTATGGCTGGTGATGCAAATAAGGCCAGGCAAGCTAATATTGATCTATTAAATAACAGTAACCACCGTCTTCCGACGAGGAACTAATATTAAGTTTTTTCTGATCAATTTACTCTATTGATTCCTCCATTTTTTAAGTGATTGTTATCATTGAAAAATAAGTGAGAAATACGACCTTGTTTTATATGTGTATATAATGATCATATTTGCTATTAATTGTGCTAACTATTTATTATAATTGTAAATTAATAATGCACTGAGAATGCGTTTTGATTATAAACAATTATATTTATTACGTTGGCGATGACTGAATATAACTATTTTAATGGCAATATTATAATACAAAATTAGCGCATATATGTGACTATCATTATATGTTGCTCAATATTTTGTTGCAGTCGCGCGATGGTATGTTTTTAGTAAAACATTGTCTATTTAACTAAAAACACATATCAAAAACATCATATATATGACTTTAATATAATCCAAAAATGTGTTGATTTGAAAGCCATTCTTAATATTCTTAAGAGTGGCTTTTTGCATTTATCTCTTTTTATAATTTAATTATGGATGCTTTATGCCCCAGACACTTATTCCTAATATTCATGATTTTCTTTCTAAAATAGATCCTTTTGATAATTTACCACAAGAATTACAGCGTAAAATTGCCTGTTCCATTACCATTACCTATTTAGCGAAAGGCGAACAAATACGTTTTGATGGCGAGGATGAATTACGTTATTTATACGTTATTCGTACCGGTTCAATGGAGCAAAGGAAACTTAACGGCATATTAAGAGCAAAATTAAGTGAAGAAGATCTGTTTGGTTTTACATTTTTAGATGCCCATAAAGATGATGAAGAGGCTTATACTGCAACTGCGATCGACAGTACTTTATTGTATTTAATTCCCCATGCCGAATTACTGAAATTATTAGAGGAATATCCACAATTCACAGAGCATTTTGCAACAAATGCAAAAGACCGCTTACATTCTGCATTAGATGTGGTGTGGTCAGACAGTGAAAAAGGGATATTTGTAAAAAAAGTATCAGAAGTCGCCAGTAATAAAGTTGCCATTGTGCAAGCAGATACGCCTATTCAGGAAGTTGCTAGAGTTATTATTGCCACTTGCTCACCCACTGCGGTGGTGATGAAAGAGGGCATTATTGTTGGTTTAATCACAGATCGTGATATGACCAAGCGCGTTATTCTTGCGGGCGTGGATATACTCTCACCGGTTTCAGATGTTATGACGCTGAATCCCATCACTATTGGCGCCAATGATTTAGTCTTAAAAGCTTCTTCTTTAATGATGCAATATAATATTCGCACTTTACCCGTTGTTGAAAATAATAATGTATTAGGTGTATTAACAACGACTCACTTAGTACGTAATCACCGTATGCAAGCGGTATTTTTGATTGAAAAAATTAATTTTTCTGAAACGGCGCGTGATCTGGCACTGCTCACTTCTGAACGGCAAGCTATCTTTGAAGCATTAGTTGAAGGTAAGGTTAATGGCGATATCATTGGCCATGTGATGACCATGATCATGGATGCTTATAATTGTCGTTTAATTTTAATTGCTGAAAAGCACCTTGGAGAGGCGCCTTGTGATTATGCTTGGATCGTTGCCGGATCACATGCACGTAAAGAGGCGCATATGCTCTCTGAACAAAATAATGCGATCATACTCTCTGATGATGTTACTGAAAAGGATCGTTTATATTTTCATAAATTATCAAAGTGGGTCTCTAATGCCCTAGATAGTTGTGGCTACCCTATTTGTAAAGGAAAATTTGTAGCAACGAACCCTAAATGCTCGCAGCCAATGCGAGTATGGAAAGCTTATTATGATAAATGGGTAACCAATCCAGAATATAATTGCCTTTTAAATATGAGTGTTTTTTTAGAAACGCGTTGTATTTATGGAAATCAACAATTTAATAATGATCTGCAATCACACCTCTTTACTGTTATTGAAAAGTCTAATCGTTTCTTACCTTCACTGATAGAAGATTATACTTATGTTAGCCCACCACTGAGTATTTTTAATTCATCAGTATTAGAAAAATCAGGAAAGCAAACTAATCACTTAAACATTAAAAAATGTGCATTAACACTCATTGTCGATTTGGCCCGCATTTATGGCTTGTCGGCGGGATCAACACAAACTGAAACAACGATACGTTTCACGGATGCTTATGATAAAAAGTTATTAACGGAGGATATGTTGAAAAATATATTAGGGGCGTTCCGTTTTATCACCCAAGTGAGATTATCCTATCAATTGATAGAGCTCAAAGAAGGTCACGATTTAGATAACCTGATTGATCCTAATGTATTTGGTAACTTTGAACGTAAACATTTAAAGGATGCTTTTCGGATTATTTCTGAACTACAAGACATTGCCAAGTTACTCTTTAACAAAAGTTAATGCTACTTAGCCATTATTAGACTTCCTTTTCTTCATATGAAAAAAAAGAGTAAGGTGAAAACACCTTACTCTTTTTAGCGAGATAATTCGATAATCGTTATTCGAATATCGCGACAGCACCTTTCCAATTTATTTCTTTACCGTTCACCGTGATACTATTTTGTGTTTCATCCGTTACATCGGTTATGTTCGAGACACAAACTTGTACCTGTTTACCTGAAACTAGATTCAGAGAGACGATAGAGGCACTATCATCGGAATGTAATACCGTAATAGAGTCAACTTGACCTCGTGCATCTAAACTTGCCTCAATCGCTTCATTGAAGTAACCGTGTGTTTCATAGACGTTAGCAAATAAGTGGTTTGCACCTTGCTGGCGTAAAATGAACATGGGTTCACTGCGTAAATTGAAATCTGGATCGTTTGCGCCAGTACGTGCAAAAATAATTTCACTGTGTTCATTTGCACTGCTGATCAGAGAATAGTAGCTATTACCCATTAACCAAGTTGTTAGCGAGGAATTTTCAATATTGCCTTGGGCAACATTCCATAGATGTTGGTAACCATGTGCATCACCAACCGTTGATAGGCTGCTGTGTGCTTGGTATTGAAAATTAGTACGTACGATTTGACCTGTGTAATGTACGGGGTAATCGTAGTTGTGTTGCTCTGCACTGATCATGCGGAATAGGTCGATAATGACTGGTTTTTTAATGCCAGCCAGTTCAACCATTAACACCGTACGTTGTTGATCTACGCCGGGGTAGTAATCACGAGCAAATGCACTCATCCCTTGTAGTTTACTTTCACCCAGAATAGTAAAATGTTTTTCACCAAAGTGCTGTTGAGCAATCGCTGTAACACCTTGGTTTTGGCTGACTTGATCAACTACCACTGTATTGTGTGCGATAGTTTGCTTACAGTAAGTGATGTTCTCTGGAATGTAACGACCACCAAACTTAGGCTCTATATTTACCCAGCGACCGTAGCCGTAATCGTGTGTGAACTCTTGATTATTGTTAAATAGGCTGAGGTGTAAACCATCAAAATGACCGTGATCTAATGCAGAGTGAAGCTTGGCATCACTACCGTGTTGACCGTACCAAAGTAGCGCCATGCTATCATCAGATTTTGCATCACGATGACGTAGAATCGTTACGCCACCACATTCACCTTCAGATCCATCCGTTAGGCTTAGACTACCCCAGTTAAAGTTTGCCACATCAGTATTGTTGTCCAATGCATTAGACAGTGTTGCACCACTGTTATGAACCCAAACTTTGTCTTGGTGTTTAGCCATTGCTAATAAGGTTTCATTTTTCTCGTAGCGTTCGAAGCAGATATTGGTTGCTAATAAAATACCCAGATCTTTAATGTCCATAGTGCGAGAGGAATCATTAAGAGCAGGTAACGTACCGTCCGGGAATGCCGTTGACATTACTGCGTATGCAGTTGTTTTTATTACTTCATCTTTTAATTGGTAGATACCGATTTCAGGTTGGCGACGTTCAATTGTTTCAGCAAATAGGAATATTGGACGCAGTGAGAAACGATGGTAATAAGGACCTTCCATGTAGTAACCGTCCGGTGAGAATAGCTGTGTTAGTTGTGCAATAAAGCCACCAGAAACACTGTCACCTTTTAAACCGTAGATTGCTTTGTCTACCGTTGCTTGGTCATTGATTGCGTAGGCACAAATACCAGCACTTGCCACCGACCATAGACCATGGTTATGTATGATATCAAAATTCTCTGCATAGGTTACAACAAACATTTCAAGCATCACTTTGAATAGATCTGTTTCAATTAGATGCGTTTGTGCTGCTGTTAATTCATGACGGATACAAGAGTAAGCGCACGATGCATATAACATCCACATGTTTTCATTCAGTGTTTGGTGAAACAGACGACCTGGTTTATTTGAGTCACGGCTAACGTTTAGTTCAAGCGTTTTGTAAACCGTTGCGTACTCAACTAACATGGTTGTTGCGTAATCGAGGTAACGTTTATCTTGGGTAATAAGGTATAAGCGACCGGCTAGATCCAAATGGATATAGTTTTGTTTGTGACGGTTATGCTCGTAACCGCCAGCTTCGCCATGTCCAGGGATCTCAATACCGATAGGCATGTAAGCTTCAAGAGCTTCAATCTCTTCTGCAATAGAGCGACCGATGAGAGAATCAGTGTTTACGTGTTGGCGTAATTGGGCTGCTTGCTCATAGCTCATTAGTAGTGGTTGGTAACTCATGTTTAAGACCTCTTTGTTTCGACGGCTAGAAACCCTTGCCAGCTGTAAGTTAGATTATTAAATTCGATAGTTGTTTGGCTTTGCTCTGTTGCATTAGGATCGTTATTAACCATCACTGTAAGCGTAAATTCTTCAGCAATTATTTCTACAATAGATGCGTTATCATCAAAACCAATTACATTAATTTCTTGTATTTTACCGCGTGCATCTAAGCTTGCTTCAACTGCTTCGTTAAAGTAACCGTGTGTTTCTAATACGTTGGCAAATAATGTATTCTTAGCTTCGCGACGTAAGATTAAACTGCTTTCACTACGTAGATTAAATGAGGGATCATTTGCGCCTGTACGGGTGAAGAATAAGGTATCGTCAGCAGATGAAGTGCTTAACCATGTGTAATAACTATTACCTTGTAACCAACTTACTAATGTTGTGTCTTGCGCTTGAGCCTGACCTAAGTTCCATAAATGTTGGTAACCAAAGTTGTCACCCATTGTCTTGAGGGTTTTGTGCTGTTGGAAATCAACGTTGTGACGGATAATTTGACCTTGGTATTGCAGAGAATAATCATATTGATGTGTCTTTTCACTGCTTAGACGGAAGAGATCGATTAAAAGTGGTTGTGCAAGTTGCTCATGTTCGATCAGTATTAATGAGCGTTGCTGCGTGACACCCGGAAAGAAGTCATACGCATAAGCACTCATTGCTTGTGTTTTACCGGTGCCGATAAAGAAGTGTGGTGTACCATTTTTTTTATCGGCGCTATCAACATCAAAATTATTCTGACAACCACCATCAACTGTTACTAAGTTGTGGGCAATAGTTTGACGTGCATAAGATTTGTTTTCATCAAGGTAACGACCGCCAAACTTAGGTTCAATATTGACCCAGCGACCAAAACCATAATCACAGAGTACTTCTTGATTGTTACTAAAATAAGTCATACCTAAAGTGTCAAAGTGGCCATGTCCCATACCATGTTGGCCGTAAGCCATTACCAATTGACTAATATTGCCACTGTCATTTTGCATGCGGATAAAGCCTTGCGCGCCTTTATCGCCATTCGGACCTTCATTAAGTTCAACGCTTGGCAAACAGGGCAGTTCAACAGATTCTTCTGCCTCATAAGCCGTAGAGAGTGCTGAGCCACAGCCACTCACCCAAACCTGGCCTTGAATTTTTGCGATGCCCAAGAGGTTTTCATCTTTAGGGTAATGTTTTGCAAAGATGCTCACGGCAATGACCACACCTTCATCTTTAATATCCATGCTTTTTGAGGCATCGTTTAATGAAGGGAATACACCATTAGGGTAAGCCGTTGATAAAAGAGATTGAATCGTATTGCCAATTACCTGTTCTTTAAAGTTAAAAATATCGATTTCAGGACGGAAGCGCTGTGTCAGCTCTGCCAGTAGACATAATGGACGAATCGCGTAACGGTGGTAATAAGGACCTTCGATGTAATAACCAGAAGGTGCAAATAAATTACTAATTTGTGCTAAAAAACCGCCTTTTTTATCATCGCCGGCTAAACCGTGAATCGCTAAGTCGATATATTTTTCTTGGCCGATAGCCGCGCCACAGGTGGCAACGGCGGCCACTGCCCAAACTCCATGGTTATGAATACGGTCAAAATCAAAATGATACTTTACCGTTGCGACTTCTAACATCGGTTCAAATAAGCGAGTGATAATATGTTGACGCTGTGCATCTGATAACCAGTGGCTAATGCAGCTATAACCGAGGCTTGCGTACAACAACCAAACATGTTCATTTAACATTTGGTGAAAGAGGCGTCCAGGAGGATTGGTATTACGTTGTTTTTGGAAACCCAGCTCTAAATATTTATCGGCATATTGGGTTAATAAGTCAGCGGTAAATTGTGCATATTTATCCTCGCCCGTGATTAAAAAGAGGCGACCCGCTTGGTCAATATACTTGTAGTTTTGTTGATGTTTATTATGAGCATAACCACCGGCTGGGCTATGGCCTGGTACATCAATATCAAGTGCAAGGTAACTATCTGTATCACCAATAAGCGCTTTGAGGCTTTTGCCCATTAAGCTATTTTTACCTAGCTCCTGTTGAATAGTTTCTATTTCTTGTTGATTCATGAGAACAGAGTTTAAGTTAGCCAGCATAATGAGCCCTATAATGTGTAAAGTGTACCCATAAAGTAATACAAATCAGAAAAAAAATCACCTTTATTTTTTTTTGAACCACGTAAGAAAAATCATTTATTCGCTAATATTAATCTTTTTTTATCCCTTTATTAGGCGTGTATTAATTCGCCTTTGAAAAGGAAATCTTTAAGCCTTTAATCTCTATCCATTTTATTGCTGATGTGAAATGATTTTTTATTTTTTTGTGGTTTTTATCTTTGAGATTGCTTTGCAACAAACTGACTTTAATGGTTTTTAGTTGTGCTTTATGCGAAAATCCAATCTACGTCACACACAAAGTTATTTTGTATTACAAATAAACTCAAGTATTATACAATTTTAAGTTGATCTCTTTCAGTAAAATCACGCCAGTTTAGGGTGAAAATAACAATAAGCACAGCACAGCGATTAAATAGCTTGTTTTGAAACAAGCTATATGTGTCAATATTCTTTATAATGTGCCTGCTTATTTCGTGTTATTTGTTGGCACGGTAACCAATACGACTCGGTTCGATTGTTGGTAATAAATGAAGTAAAGGCAATGCAGGTGTTAATAAAGTGGTAATTGAGTCATTACTCATTACCAAATGAAAATAATGGCAATTGACATTGCGTATTATTCAATGATTTTAGAGTAAATATAAACTCGTGTTTTAGCGATGATAAATCCCTATGTGGAATGACTGATGAAAACGAGAGAAAGTGTTAGTTAAAGGTAGTACCTGAAATAATTCGATAGAGACTCTTTTTAAGGTCACTTATTCATTGATATACTTTCTCTAAAACAAGCTGATTTTTTATAATAAACAGAGGTAGCAAATGGCTGATCTAAATATCGCTTTAATCGGCGAGTGTATGATTGAATTACTGCATGAAGGAGATAATTTCCGTCAAGGTTTTGGTGGTGACACGTTAAACACAGCCGTATATTTATCACGTTTAACGGCGGGTAAAAAGGTTAATGTGAGTTACGTTACTGCATTGGGTCAAGATAAAATCAGTCAAGAGATGATTGATAGTTGGAATGTGGAAGGCGTGAATACACAGTTTGTGCAACGCTCTGAAACAAGACAGCCAGGTTTGTACATGGTTGAAACCGATGATGAAGGCGAGCGTAGCTTTCTTTACTGGCGCAATGATGCAGCTGCAAAATTTTGGCTGGAAACGGCAAGTGATGAACTAATTGATCAGCTAGTTGCACAAGATGCTATTTATTTATCAGGCATCAGCTTGGCTATTTTGTCACCTGCTAGTCGTGAAAAACTCTATGATTTATTAGGTCGCTGTAAAGCGGCGGGTGGTAAGGTTATTTTTGACAACAATTACCGTCCAGCACTATGGAATTCTGCAGAAGAAGCGGCTGCAAGCTTCAAACGTTTATTATCTGTAACCCATACAGGTTTATTAACGTTTGATGATGAGCAAGCCCTCTTTGGGGATACATGTGTAGAGGAGTGTATTGCACGCTCTCGTGATTTAGGCGTTCAAGAAATCGTGATTAAACGTGGTGGTAGTGAATGTTTAATTATTACCGCTGACGAATCAATCAGTGTGGCGGCCACGAAGGTTGCCCCTGAAAATGTTATTGATACTACGGCCGCTGGTGATTCATTTGCTGCTGGTTATATGGCCAAACGTTTATTGGGAGCAACAACGTTTGTTGCTGCTCAAAAAGGTCATCAACTAGCTGGTACCGTTATCCAGCATAAAGGTGCATTAATTGATAAACAATATACCGCACCTTTTGTAGATTAATTTTTCAACATATTATAAATAATTATTAGGAAAAAAAATGACAACATTAAATGAAAGATTACAATCACTTAAAGTAATTCCTGTTATAGCAATTAAAAATGCTGACGATGCAGTGCCACTTGGTAAAGTATTAGTTGAAAACGGTATGCCATGTGCTGAAATTACTTTCCGTACACCAGCAGCAGCGCAAGCAATTAAAAACTTACGTGCAGCTTACCCTGAAATGTTAATTGGTGCCGGTACGGTATTGACCAGTGAAACCGTTGATGAAGCAATTGACGCAGGTGTTGATTTTATTGTTAGCCCTGGTTTTAACCCAACAACGGTTAAATACTGTCAGCAACGTAACATGCCAATTATCCCTGGTGTAAATAACCCCTCTTTAGTTGAGCAAGCAATGGAAATGGGTTTAACAACGTTAAAATTCTTCCCTGCTGGCCCTTCTGGTGGTGTCTCAATGTTGAAATCACTTACAGCGGTTTACCCTGTAAACTTCATGCCTACTGGTGGTGTTTCTCCCGCTAATATCAACGAATACTTAGATATTAAAGCGGTTCTTGCTTGTGGTGGTACGTGGATGGTGCCTGCTGATTTGATTGATAATCAAGAATGGGAAAAAATTGGTGTGTTAGTTAAAGATGCAGTTGCTGCACTTTAATATTTAGCATCACTGTTAATTTAGAAACCGACCCATCTAATTTGTTATTAGGTTGGTCGATTTTTTTATATCTAAGCGCGTATTTTATCTAATGATGTTTCATTCAATAATGAAAGGTACGAGGGTAAAAATAGATACTACTAAGTCTGCCCATCGTCTTTAAAATAGTTTTTTCTAAGATGGTCTTTTGCTAAATTAACTATGCTCTGCGAGTTACAAAAAAGCCCCTAATAAAGCATTTTATTAGGGGCTTTTAACGTTTAAGGTAAGTGTTTATAAAATATAACGACTTAAATCTTCATTCTCGATCACATCATCAAGTGCTTTAGCAACGTAGTCGGCATCAATCGTGACCGAGTCACCTTGGCGATCAGACGCTTCATAGGATAATTCATCCATGATGCGCTCCATCAGAGTGTGTAAACGGCGTGCACCAATATTCTCGGTTGTTTCATTTACGTGCCATGCTGATTTAGCAATTTTATCGATGCCATCTTGTGTAAAGTTAATGGTGACACCTTCAGTCGCTAATAATGCTTGATACTGCTCGCTAAGCGACGCTTTCGGCTCTGTAAGAATACGGGCTAAATCTTCCTCTGTAAGCGCTTCTAGTTCAACACGGATAGGTAAACGTCCCTGTAATTCAGGAATGAGATCCGAAGGTTTTGCTACTTGGAATGCGCCAGAGCCAATAAATAACATGTGGTCTGTTTTTACCATTCCGTGCTTAGTGCTCACGGTTGATCCCTCAATTAAAGGTAATAAGTCACGTTGTACACCTTCGCGAGAAACATCTGGACCACTGCTATCACCGCGTTTACATATTTTATCTATTTCATCGATGAAGATAATACCGTTATTTTCTGCGGCAAAAATAGCACGCTCTTTAATCTCTTCTGGATTAAGAAGGTTAGCGGCTTCTGTTTCAACAATCGATTTTAATGCATCTTTAATTTTCATTTTTCGTTTTTTTGTTTCACTTTTACCAGACATGTTTTGGAACATGCCTTGTAGCTGATTGGTCATCTCTTCCATTCCAGGAGGCGCCATGATCTCAACCCCAATTTTGGGAGCTGCAACATCAATTTCTATCTCTTTATCGTCAAGTTTTCCTTCACGTAGTTTTTTACGGAATGATTGACGGGCCACGCTATCTTCGACTATGTCGCCACTTGTATCCCATTCACTGGCTGTTTTTGCTGGTGGAATAAGAATATCTAATATTTTATCTTCTGCTAAATCTTCTGCTTTCGTGGTGACTTTTTCCATTTCTTGTTCACGCGTTATTTTAATGGCAACATCAACAAGATCACGAATAATGCTTTCTACTTCTTTGCCCACATAACCCACTTCGGTAAATTTTGTGGCTTCTACTTTTATGAAGGGTGAATGAGCAAGCTTTGCAAGACGACGGGCAATTTCTGTTTTACCCACCCCCGTTGGACCGATCATAAGAATATTTTTAGGGGTTACTTCTTGACGAATATCTTCGCTGAGTTGCATTCGTCTCCAGCGGTTGCGCAGTGCGATAGCCACAGCACGTTTAGCATTTTTTTGGCCGATAATGTGGCGATCTAATTCATGGGTTATCTGTTTTGGAGTCAAATCTGACATGTTATTATCCTATTTATCGCTATTATTTTCATTAGTGGCGAAGTCAATCACTTCAATCGTTTGGTTGGTATTGGTGAAAACACAGATATTACCTGCGATGGTTAGTGCTTTCTCTACGATAGTTTTTGCATCTAAATCAGTATTTTCTAATAGTGCTGTAGCTGCTGATTGTGCAAAACCTCCACCTGAACCGATGGCGATCAGATCTTTTTCTGGGCGAATTACATCACCATTACCGGTGATAATGTAAGAATGTTTTTTATCTGCAACTGCTAATAATGCTTCTAGTTTACGTAACATTTTATCGCTACGCCAATCTTTAGCAAGTTCAACGGCTGCCCGCTCTAGGTTACCTTGATGGGCTTGTAATTTTGCTTCGAAACGCTCTAATAGCGTGAAGGCATCTGCGGTGCCTCCAGCAAAACCAGCAATCACTTGGTTATTATATAAACGATGCACCTTTCGTGCATTACCTTTCATGACCGTATTACCGAGAGAGACCTGACCGTCACCACCAACAACCACTTGGTTGCCACGGCGTACTGAAACAATAGTTGTCATTTTACATTACCTGTTGATTAGAATTTATTTAGTCTTTAATAGATATAAGGGGGCATCGGTGATATTTCAAGGGGAGTCAATTGGAAAGGGATAATTTTTCATTTATCTCTTTCTGATTCATTATGTTGATTTAACTCCAAAACCAAATTTGGCAACCGTTAATGCTTGCACGTTGTAGTTTATGGCGATCTTTTTCAGCGAGGCGTTTTCTATCGTAAGGACCCAAAATAACGCGGTACCATGATCCTGTGTGTTTCACCATACTGCTTAATCCCTGAAAAGCGATTTTTGCTTTTAAGGACTCCGCATCAGATTTATTTCTAAAGGAGCCACATTGCATTAGATAAGGGCGCGTATTCTTTATTTCTTCTGGGATTTCTACGATCACTTCTTTACTGGGCAATGATTGCTCATATTCCCACTTTGGCTGTGGTTTTTCAGGCAAGACTTCTTCTTTTATTTGTGTTGTTTTTTTGATCGGGGCGACGGGTGCCGGTTTTTCTACAGCAAAAATAAAATAGCCAATAAAAACAGTCAGTGTCAGTGCAATACTGATCGCTAAATAAGGAAAACCCTGTTTTGTTTTTTGCGGACGTTTAGGGGCTGCACGTCTTGTTGTTCTTTTTTTAGGTCTATTCGGTTGTGCCATAATTACATACGCTCTAAAGTGTTAATGCCTAATAATGACAAACCTTGCTGTAGCGTTTTAGCCGTTAATGCCGCCAATTTTAAACGACTTTGCTTTTGTGTTTCTGTGGCGGCCACTAAAATCGGGCAAGCTTCGTAGAAACTTGAAAATAAACCTGCTAATTCAAACAGGTAAGCACATAAGAAGTGTGGCATTCCTTGCTTACCAACCTGATTAATAATTTCATTAAATTGCAGTAACTTATTCGCAAGATCTTTCTCTTTTTCTTCTGTAAAGGTTACATCTGCAGTGATGCTTTCCATCTGCATTTCTGCTTTTTTGAAAATACTGACTACTCGTGTATAAGCATATAATAAATAAGGTGCGGTATTACCGTCAAAACTGAGCATGTTATCAAAACTAAAGGTGTAATCACTGGTGCGGTTTTTAGAAAGATCAGCATATTTAACCGATGCGATGCCCACTACCGATGCGATATGGCGTAATTCATCTTCTGGCATCTCTTGATTTTTTTCTTTTACTAATAGATAAGCGCGTTCTTCCGCTTCTGTTAATAGATCTGCAAGTTTAGGCGTTGAGCCAGCACGTGTTTTAAAAGGCTTTCCATCTTCCCCCATTACCGTGCCAAAGGGCATATGTTCAAGAGTTGTTTGTGGTTTTACAAAGGCCGCTAGGCGCGCGACTTCAAATACTTGTTGAAAGTGTAAACCTTGGCGCGCATCAACAAAGTAGAGCACGCGATCGGCATTTAAAACAGACTGGCGGTAACGAATGGCCGCTAAATCTGAGGTAGCATAAAGAAAACCACCATCTTTTTTCTTGATAATAACAGGAAGAGGCTCACCTTCTTTGTTTTTAAAGCTATCTAAAAAGACACACTTAGCACCTTGGCTCTCTTGCAATAAACCTTTTTTATCTAAGTCACAGACAACAACGGATAAATCATCATTGTAAGCACTTTCACCGCGTATATCCTGCGCGCTTAAACTAACACCTAAGCGTTTATAAGCATCTTGGCAGTGGGAAATGCTGATGTCCTTAAACTCTTTCCAGAGGGTGATGCACTCTTCATTACCACTTTGTAGTTCAACGACCAGTGAGCGGGCTCTGTTGGCAAAATCTTCTGATTCATCAAAGCGCCCTTTGGCTGCTCGATAAAAGACCTCTAAATCAGCAAGGTTCTTAGAAATTTCGATGTTCTGTGCGCGTAGCTCTTCCATATATGCGAGTAACATACCAAATTGTGTGCCCCAATCTCCCACATGGTTTTGGCGGATAACATTTTGTCCTTGAAACGCTAAAGTACGTGTTACCGCGTCACCAATAATGGTTGAGCGTAAGTGACCGACGTGCATCTCTTTGGCAAGATTAGGGGATGAGTAATCGATCACAATATTTTGCGCGTGTTGAACTTTATCAACATTTAAACGTGCATCGGCATAGGCACTATCAATCTGTTTCTCAAGGTAGTTTGGGTTGATAAAAAAGTTAATAAAACCCGGTCCGGCAATCTCTGTTTTAACGATGAGACTCGATTCAGGTAGATTTTTTATAATCAGCGCCGCGAGAGCACGAGGATTTTGTTTTGCAGGTTTCGCTAACATCAACGCAAGGTTGTTAGCAAAGTCCCCATGAGATTTATCTTTGGTGCGATCAATGACAATACGTGGCTGAATATCTGGCGGAAGAACGTGTTGTTTTTGAAGCGCAATGAGTGCTTGCTCAAGTTGCTGCTGGATAAAAGCTTTCATGGATAATTCACCAATTGATACGGACTAATAATAAAGAATGAATTCTACAATTTATCGTCGGGGAAAACTAGGGGCTTGTTGCTGTGCCAGTGGCTTATTTTTTGCGAAGGGAATGACCTCATAAAGCATCACCTTTCAAGATACTTTACTCTGTCACTAATTCGGAGAGCAAGGCAAGGCGCAACATATGACAATGGTTTTACAGCCACTCAAGGTTGCTAATGACTCTTTTATATCACTTCTAAGCGTGCATAAGCGGTCATTAACCATTTACTGCCAACGTCTGAAAAGTGTACCTGTAAGCGACTATTCTCACCACTGCCTTCTTGGGAGATAATTGTACCCTCACCAAATTTAATGTGTTTGACCTGCTGCCCTAATTTAAACCCTAACACATCTTGGCTCTCAGTATTAAAAGAAGGGGTGTTGATAGGCGTTGCTTGCATACGTTTAACCTGTGTTTTTTTGCGTACAAATTGAATGTCTTGGTCAGGTAACTCGGCAATAAAACGCGAAGGAGAGTGGAACTTTTCTTGGCCATATAAACGTCGACTTTCTGCATGGCAAATGGTCAGTTTTTGCATCGCACGTGTCATGCCCACATAACAAAGACGGCGTTCTTCAGCGAGGCGTGTTTCATCTTCCGCTGATCGCTGTCCCGGGAACATGCCTTCTTCAACACCGACCATAAATACCTGAGAAAACTCTAACCCCTTAGCCGAGTGCATGGTCATTAGTTGTACAGCATCTTCAAATTCATCGGCTTGGTTATCGCCGGACTCAAGCGCTGCATAAGCGAGAAAGGCGGTGAGCTCATCCATTTGTTGTTCTTCTTCTGGAATGACAAACCCTTTGGTCGCAGAAACAAGCTCTTGTAAGTTTTCAATACGGCTGCGTGACTTTTCCCCTTTTTCGGCTTCAAACATCGCTTTTAAGCCGGAATGGTTGATGATGTGATCCACCATTTGAAAAAGAGGCAGTTCGGATGTTTCACTTTTAAAACGATTCACTAATTCAATAAAGCCACTTAATGAGCGACAGGCACCGGCACTTAGTTGCTTATTATCAAGCAGGTAAACACTGGCTTGCCAAAGTGTATAACCTTGTTCTCGTGCACAAAGGCGGATTTTATCAAGGGTGGTATTACCTATTTTGCGTTTCGGTTTATTAACGATACGTTCAAAGGCTGCATCATCTTGGTGATTATTCATGAGACGTAAATAAGCAATGCTATCTTTTATCTCTAAACGGTCGAAGAAGCGTTGTCCACCATAAATATGGTAGGGCAGTTGATTGGCCATAAACTGCTCTTCAAAGAGGCGCGATTGGGCATTGCTACGATACAAAATGGCACAATCGCTGAGTTTATTGCCCGCTCGCTCCCAAGCTTGAATTTGTGAGGTCACATAACGTGTTTCATCGTAATCATTAAAGGCGCTATAAATCGCGATTGGCTGACCATCTTCACCACTGGTCCACAGCTCTTTACCTAAGCGGTCACTATTGTTTTGAATCAGTTGATTAGAGGCATTAAGAATGTGCCCTGTTGAACGGTAGTTTTGTTCTAAACGAACGGTGACCGGATTATTTTTCTCTTTTAAGAAACGTTGAATGTTTTCAACGTCCGCACCACGCCAGCCATAGATAGACTGATCATCATCACCAACAATAGTGAGAAAGTTATCACCATCCGTAAGCAGGTTAAGCCATGCATATTGTAATTTATTGGTATCTTGAAATTCATCAACTAAGACATGTTTAAAGCGTTCTTGATAATGTTTTAATAGCGATTCATTATTGAGTAATAGCTCATGAGCTCGCAGTAATAACTCGGCGAAATCAACCAGTCCTGCTAATTGGCAAGCTTCTTCATAGGCTTGATACACCTGCAAGCGCTGTTTATCTTGCAGGTTATAACCTGCATCAATATGCTTTGCACGTAAGCCCTCATCCTTTTTATCGTTGATATACCACTGCAAGTCTTTTGCAGGGTAATACTTATCATCAAGATTAAGCGTTTTGATAATGCGTTTCACCATTTTTTGTTGATCATCACTATCGATGATCTGAAATTGCTCCGGTAGGTTGGCTTGTTGATAATGTAAACGTAACAGACGATGTGCAATGCCATGAAAAGTACCAATCCACATACCACCAATTTGGAAAGGGCAGATATCAGCAATACGACCACGCATCTCTTTGGCTGCTTTATTGGTAAAGGTTACCGCTAAAATGCCATAGGTTGGAATTTTTTCTACTTGCATTAACCAAGCAATGCGATGGGTTAAAACACGTGTTTTACCGCTGCCAGCACCGGCTAATACCAGCATATTTTGTTCTGGAGCAGAAACGGCTGCGCGTTGAAAATCGTTTAAACCATCAATTAAGTAGGAAACGTCCATAGAAAAGCCTGTTTATTTATTCAGTGGTTAAGGAGTATAGCTCATCCAGATGGTTAATTTCAACCGTTGGTAACAATCTTGCTCCGCTTAACGGCAGGTTATGCTCATTTAACCAAACTGCTTGTGCGCCATTATTTTGTGCGCCCCAAACATCACTGATGAGATGATCACCAACATGTAAAATATCACTGACTTCAATTTTTAGGCGCTTGGCTGCCTCTACAAATAAGGATTTGTGTGGTTTTGCTTTGAAATCCCCCCCTGCTTTTAGTATAAATTGAAATTTATTGTGGAGACCGATCTGTTTCTCATCAACATTGCCGTTAGTGATCGCTATCACTGGATATCTTTTAGCCAGTGTTTCTAGTAAAAGAATGCTTTCTGTGGGTACCTTAAAGTGACTGCGTAAGCGTAAAAACTCACAAAAAGCGATTTGTGCATATTCAACGGCTTTATATTCACTAATACCATAAATGATCATGATGCGTTTTAATATTTCAACTCGCCATAAGGAAACATCGTCAGCAAGTGCAGGGAATTCATTAATCAGGTGGTTTTTGTATAAATTCCACTGATGGGCGCTAAGTTCGCTGAGCTCTGGATAGCTGCTATTCAAATAAAGTATAAAATCAACTTCCGCTTTTTTGATGATTGGGTGGTTATCATACAAAGTATCATCAAGGTCAAAGCTAATCGCTTTAAAAGGTTTTAATGGTCTATAAAATTTCATTATTTTTTCCGTTTAGCGCGAGGGTGTGCTTTGTCATATACTTCTGAAAGATGCTGAAAATCAAGGTGTGTATACACTTGCGTTGTCGACAGATCGGCATGCCCTAATAGTGTTTGTACGGCACGTAAGTTACCACTGGACTCTAGCATATGTGTGGCAAAAGAATGGCGTAACTTATGTGGGTTAAGATGACTAGGAAGGTTTTGCTGAATTCCCCATTTTTCCATGCGTGCTTGTACGCTACGCACTGAAATTCGCCTTTTAAGCTTCGAAGTAAACAGAGCTGTCTCCCCTTCCTCGCAGAAATCAGGGCGTATTTTTAACCAGGTTTTGATGCTCTCAACCGCTTTTCCGGTAATTGGTAATAACCGTTGCTTGCTACCTTTGCCTAATACTAAGAGTTCTTTTTCACGTAGTTTCAAATCTTTTAAGTTAATGCCAACTAACTCGCTAAGCCTTAACCCTGATGAGTACATCAATTCCATCATTGCTTGATCACGTAAGCTGAGTGGATCTTTTTCATCCATATTCAGCAGTTGGAAAATCTCATCGACAGAAATATTTTTTGGCAGTGGTTTATCGAGTTTTGGCGCGGCAATCCCTTTTGCAGGATTAAACGTTAAGACTTCATTTTCTACTAGGTATGCTAAAAAAGAACGTAATGCAGATAATTTAGTCGCAATAGAACGTGCCTTGATACCATTGTGATTGAGTTTTTTTACCAGCAAACGTACATGATCACTTTTTAAGTGGTTCCATTCTGTTATCTGTTTTTCTGGTAAGAGTTTAATAAACTCAGCTAAATTACGTTGGTAGTTTTTAATCGTGACCGGGCTTAAGCCACGTTGGCTAGCAAGGTGATTAAGGTATTGGTCAATAGGAGTTTGCAATGATTTCATAAGTTATACGATATGAAGACAGGTAAGTAACTTTACCTGTCTGTGATTAAATTTGAATTTGCCCATCAAACACAAACTCTGCGGCACCACTCATGCGTACATTTTGACCCGGTTGCCAAAAAAACTTAAGTTTTCCTCCTGGTAACTCAATGGTGCAATGAGTATCTAATAGGCCTTGTAATTGTCCGATAACCGCTGCGGCACAAGCGCCGGTACCACAAGCAAATGTTTCACCAACACCACGTTCCCAAACGCGTAACTTTGCAAAATCACGACTGATCACTTGTAAAAAACCAACATTCACTTTATTTGGAAAACGTTCATGCGTTTCTAATAATGGTCCTAATGTCGCCACGGGAGCGCTGTCAATATCGTCAACCATCACCACACAATGGGGATTACCCATTGAAACGGCACCACATAATACGGTGTGATCGTCGACACGCAAGATATAGGTCTTTTCTTCCTTTTGTGCGTCAAAAGGAATCTTTGCAGGTTCTAAAATAGGCTTACCCATATCGACAGTGATGTTGCCATCTTGCTCTATTTTAAGCTGAATTTTACCTTTTGCAGTGCTCACGTTAATGACGCGTTTTTGGGTTAGCCCTTTGAGTTTTACAAAGCGTGCAAAACAGCGAGCACCATTTCCACATTGCTCTACTTCACTGCCATCGGCATTAAAAATGCGATAGTGAAAATCAAGTTCGGGATCATAAGGTGCTTCAACTAATAATAGCTGGTCAAAACCAATACCAAAGTTACGATCCGCTAAACGGCGAATGGTATCTTTAGAGAGGAAAACATTCTGCGTAACATTATCAATGACCATAAAGTCATTGCCTAAGCCATGCATTTTTGAAAACTGGATGTTCATTTATAACTTTGCTTCCATCTATTTTCTAAGGTAAAACATGCTCACCAGCCCATAAAGTACGATGTTCTTCACGTTCACGAACAATGAAGGCTTTTTTACCATCAACCATTATCTCTGCAGGACGACAGCGAGAGTTGTAGTTTGAGGCCATCGTTGCGCCATATGCACCTGCACTGAGTATTGCGAGGTGATCTCCCTCTGCTAATGTTAGCTTTCTATCTTTACCCAGAAAATCAGTGGTTTCACAGATTGCTCCCACTATGTCGTAATGACGTAATGGACGAGATTCGGACTCAACAAAGCTATTATTAAGCGGAATGATATTTTGCCAAGCGCTGTATAAAGCAGGGCGAATGAGATCATTCATGGCCGCATCGACAATCGCAAAATTTTTGTGATCGTTGATTTTTAAGAATTCAACTTTAGTGACTAAAATGCCAGCGTTTGCCATGATTGCACGACCGGGTTCAAATAATAATTTAAGGTTACGATCACCCATTCTATCAAGAATTGCATTCATGTATTCTTTGGGTTCAGGCGGTGTTTCTTTATCATAAGGAACCCCTAAACCACCGCCAAGATCAAGGTGAGTAATATTAATACCTTGTTCTTCAAGCTGATCAATTAACTCTAATAATTTATCTAATGCTTCAATAAAAGGAGAAATTTCAGTGATTTGTGAGCCGATATGACAGTCCACACCTTTTATATCAAGAAACGCTAGATCCTTCGCTAACAGAAAAACAGTGATTGCTTGTTCAATATCAATACCAAACTTATTCTCTTTTAAACCTGTCGAAATATAAGGGTGGGTACCGGCATCAATATTTGGATTGATGCGAATTGAAATAGGAGCCGTTAACTTTAAACTTTCTGCAACGTCATTAATTCGGTATAACTCAGAGATAGATTCAACATTGAAACAGTAGATGCCTGCTTGTAATGCCGTGGATATTTCTACTTCAGTTTTTCCTACACCAGAGAAAACTACTTTGTTAGGATCACCTCCAGCTTGAATAACACGCAGTAATTCACCCACGGAAACGATATCAAAGCCCGACCCTAAACGTGCCATGAGGTTTAAAACACCTAAGTTAGAGTTTGCTTTTACCGCATAACAGATGAGGTGGGGGTGATCACCAGCGGCCTCATTAAAGCCTTTCCAGTGACGCTCTATAGTGGCACGAGAATAGATATAAGCCGGTGTACCTGATTTTTTGATAATGTCTTCGACAGCAAGCTCTTCAGCAAAAAGACGACCATCATTTTGATAATTAAAGTGATCCAATTTTAAATCCTTTTTATTTGCTCTCTTTTATAAAAGAGAGAGTGGATTATGTAATAGCAAATGAAGAAGTACAATCTTGAGTTGTTAGTTATCATCAATTGTGGCTTTATTTTGCTCTGTAGGCTTTATTTCTGGTGTCGCTAATGTTTTTTCTTCGATATAAAGTGGCCCTTTCATGCCACAACCGAGTAAAAAATTTGAAAAAACGATGGATATTAATAATAAATTTAGCTTTTTCATCGCTTATCCTAGTTAAATAGTTTTAGCACTCTATAATCGCACTTCATTGTGCAAAAGCAAAGGAGATAGATCGTGAATGATAGCGAATTTCAACAATTAGCGGATGACTTGTATCAAACCATTGAAGATTGCATTGAAGAATCGGGGGCGGATGTTGATTATGACCAGAATGGTGGTCTATTAACGTTAGAGTTTGAAAACCGCAGTAAACTCATTATTAATCGTCAACAACCTTTACACCAAGTGTGGCTAGCAACAGTTGAAAATGGTCATCATTATAATTATAACGAAGGGAAGTGGATTGATGATCGAAGTGGTGCTGAGTTTTTAACCTTTTTATCCGCTGCTATTTTTAAACAATCAAAGGAGCAGGTAAATTTTAGTTAATAGGATTTGCCCGCACCAATACACATAGCAGTGCTCATAAAAGGGAGGCTTGCTCATAAAAAGAGCTTTTAGGAAAGTGAAACTGCGTTGTTGTTTTTAAAGAATAACATGTTTTTTTTGTGATAATGGTTACAATAAACAAGTCATGCTGATATTTTCATCATTTAAATAAACAGGCTATTATCGATTTTCTTGGTAAGTGATGTATCAGAGGGTGCTTCATTGTATGCATTTGATATGGTGCCCCCTAAAGCGACCTTTCGCAAAGAAGAAAGCCCTGAGTCATGGTCTGTTTTATAGAAGATGCGCGTGATGGACTAAAAAATTAACGGTGTGCTTGTCAAAGTAGAGAATATTTAATGAAAACAGTTATTTTCCCAGGCTCCTTTGATCCTATTACTAATGGTCATCTGGATCTTCTTACGCGTGTTGCAAGGTTAGCAGATAGAATTATTATTGCTGTTGCAAAAAATGAATCTAAGCATACCTTTTTTGATTTGCAAGAACGCTGTGATTTGTTAATGGATGCAACGCAACATATTGATGGTGTAGAAGTTTTATCTTTTTCTGGATTGTTAGTTGATTTGGCAAGGCAACAACAAGCAGAAGCTTTAATACGCGGTATTCGTGGTGCTAGCGATGCTGATTATGAGATACAACTTGCGCAAGTGAATAAAGCATTAAACCCACAATTAGAAACTATTTTATTAGCCGCCAATGGTCATTGTGGATTTATCTCTTCAACGGTGGTGAAAGAGGTCTTTAAACATGGGGGAGATATTAGCAAATTAGCACCTCTTTGTGTGCAAAAAGCCTTAATAAAAAAACAAAATAAAAAATGTCAGCCTTAACTAAATAAACCCTTTTTCTATTTCTATCATTAGAAAAATAGAGGGACATCTGTCAAAAAATAAAAATTAGAGTGAGACCCGTCACCCATCATAATGTTTTATTGGGGTGCTAGGGTGGACACTAAAACAAAATGTAACTTGATGGCTTTTCGAGCGATTAACACTTATCGTTGGCATTTTGGGCAATAAACACTGTTGCGAGAGGCTAATTTAAGCGATTTCAGAGCTGTTTGGCATTTGGGGCAGTTATGCCCTGTTTTTCCATAGATCTGCAGTGTCTGTTGGAAATAGCCCGGTTTACCATCACTTCCTACAAAGTCTTTGAGTGTTGTTCCTCCTTGTTTTATCGCTTCTTCTAAAATTTCTTTAATAACAAGAGTTAATCGTTTGTAACGTGTTAGTGAGATATTACCCGCGCCACGTATTGGACTTATTCCTGCCAGAAACAATGCTTCTGTCGCATAAATATTACCCACTCCCGTCACCACTTTTTGATCCATTATAAATTGTTTTACGGGTAGTTTCCTTTTTACGGCCCGTTGGAAAAGGTGTTCGCCAGTGAAAGCCTCGCTTAATGGCTCTGGGCCTAAATGAGAAAGTAACGTTGAATCTTGTGGGTTCAGGCCTAGCCATAAAATTGCGCCAAAACGGCGTGGATCAGTATAACGTAATAAGCAGTTGTTAAAAATGAAGTCAGCATGATCATGTTTTTCGACGCGACTTTGCAGTGGGCAAATACGTAGACTTCCAGACATACCTAGATGGATAAGCAACGTGCCAGACTCAAAATTAAGCAATAAGTATTTAGCGCGACGATCAATGGACAGTAATTTTCGGTGTTGCAAGTGTGTCCGTAATTCAAGCGGAATGTTCCAACGCAATTTTGGCTGTCTAATAATTACGTCACTAATCGTTGCGCCAATAATATGCGGGCTGATACCACGGCGACTGGTTTCCACTTCGGGTAATTCTGGCATTTTATCTCCGCTGAGTGAATGTCGGTGTTGTTTTATTTGTTTTTTAGCGACCTAATAATAGTGGTAATTGATGTGCATTTAGTAGCATGGAGAGGTCTTTCTCTGTTTGTAATAAATAATCATCTCCATATTGAAATAATTGTACAACAATAGGTTGTTCTTGTTTTGCGATATAAACCTGTATTGTGTAAGGAGAGATTCTACTTTTTGCCGGTGGATGGGTTTTTAGTTTTAAGTGTTGCCAGTTTTGGATCAGTAAACTGAGTTGTTGCTCTGATAGCCCTAAATCGGGTTCGCTTTTCCAGCTTCGTCCAGAACGTTTAATTGAAAAGTCAGGGGTTTTGATCTCAACGATTATTCTCTCACTATTAATAAGTGTGCGTTGCTGAATTTTAGGTTTGAGGAGCAGTTTATGGCTGAAATTAAAGAGGAAAATCATAATTAATATGCCCAAGATCAGTACATTGTTCCAACCTTTTTTTGATAATCGCATCTTTACTCACCTATTAGCCGTTATCACTTAACGCTCTTCATTTTTAGAAAGTCATCATGTTCTTGGTAGCGCGTATTTTAGACATAAAAAAACCCAGTATAAACTGGGTTTTTATTAGATCAAATCAAATCACTTGATTTTGCCTTCTTTGTACATAACATGCTTACGTACAACAGGATCAAATTTTTTGATTTCAAATTTTCCAGGCATAGTCTTTTTATTTTTATCAGTAGTATAAAAATGGCCAGTACCAGCACTTGAATTTAAACGAATTTTATCACGCATTTCACTGCTCCTTAAACTTTAACGCCATTAGCACGGATATCAGCCAAAACCGAATCAATACCTTTTTTGTCGATGATACGCATACCTTTAGTGGTTAGGCGTAATTTAACAAAACGGTTCTCACTTTCAACCCAAAAACGATGTGTTTGTAGGTTCGGTAAGAAACGACGTCGTGTGCGGTTCTTTGCGTGTGATACATTGTTACCAGTAGCTGGACGCTTACCTGTAACTTGACATACTCTAGACATGTCGCTTTCTCCAAAATAATAGTTTTACTCGAGCAAAATAGTCGAACACCTTTTTTAGCCGTCGCCAAAGGCGTCGAGGGCGCATTTTATACATGATTGAGTATGAAAGATCAACAATTCTATGAATTAAACCCTTAAATCCAGCCTTTTTCGGCAAAAGAGGTGGTTTTTTGATGTCCGATGATAAAATGATCTAAAACTTGAACATCAATTAATTGCATCGCATCGATGATTTTTTTAGTTATTTTTTTGTCACAAAGACTGGCCGTTGGATCACCACTGGGGTGATTATGTACCAGAATAATAGCGGCTGCATTGTCATGTAATACTTTTTGTATCATAATCCTAGGATGAACGGTTGCGCTATCAATTGATCCAAAAAAGAATTCATGAAAACAAATTATTTGATGCTGCGTATCCAACAAAATAGCAGCAAAAACTTCATAGGGATAAGCGTGCATTTTAGCAATTAAAAATTCTTTTGTTTGTTGCGTACTGGTTAATGCCATGCCTTTTTTTAGAGGCTCCATAAAGTAGCGACGTGACACCTCTAATACTGCTTGTAATTGGACAAATTTTGCTTGACCGAGTCCTTTTTGTGCACAAAATTCTTTTTTAGATGCACTAAAAATACCATGTAAAGAACCAAATTCATTCAGCAACAATCGTGATAATGCAACCACATCAATTCCTTTGCTACCGGTGCGTAGAAGTATGGCTAATAATTCAGCGTCAGAAAGTGCCTGACTGCCTCTTAATAATAGTTTTTCACGAGGACGCTCTTGCGCCGGCCAGTCTCTTATTGTTGTCATTACGTTTTTTCTTTATAGTTAAGTGATATTAAATCTAGTTGATAAAATCACATTTTGCTCAAAATGTTTATGTTATCCTAGTTTGCCTCTTCTCAACTGCTAACGAGTCTTTTTATGTCCGCTTTGCTTGGAAAAAACATTTTACTTGGAATTTCTGGCGGTATCGCCGCCTATAAAGCGGCAGAATTAACTCGTCGCTTAAAAGATCAGGGAGCTGATGTACGTGTGGTCATGACTAATTCTGCACAGGCATTTATTACCCCGTTAACCATGCAGGCGATTTCAGGTCATAAAGTTGCTTGCTCGTTGCTTGACCCAAATGCGGAAGCTGGCATGGGACATATTGAGTTAGCTAAGTGGGCGGATCTTATTCTTGTGGCACCAGCCACCGCCAATTTAATTGCCCGTTTACGTGCGGGTTTTGCGGATGAATTATTAACCACGCTTTGTTTAGCTTCTCCGGCTCCGATTGCTGTTTCACCTGCGATGAATATGGAAATGTATTTAGCATCTGCAACCCAGGAAAATATCTCGGTATTAGCCTCTCGTGGTGTACAGATATGGGGGCCTGGTAAAGGCGCTCAAGCCTGTGGTGATATTGGCCCAGGGCGCATGTTAGAGCCCGATGATTTAGTGGCTTGTACGATAGATTTTTTTACCGCTGATGAACAGGTGTTAGCGGGTGTTTGTATTACAATCACTGCTGGGCCAACACAGGAAGCATTAGACCCAGTGCGTTATATTAGCAATCACAGTTCAGGAAAAATGGGTTTTGCATTAGCTGAAATGGCACAGAAAATGGGTGCCAAAGTGACCCTTATTAGTGGTCCGGTTCATTTAACCACACCCAACGCTGTACAGAGAATTGATATTTGTAGTGCATCGGAAATGCATAAAGTGAGTTTAAGTACCCTTGATGCATGTGATGTTTTTATTGCTTGTGCCGCTGTTGCAGATTATCGACCTCAGCATGTTGCAGCACAAAAAATGAAAAAAGATCAGGAAGTTGATGATTTATCTATAAAATTGATTAAAAATAAAGATATTATTGCTGATATAGCTAATCGGTCAGATGCACCCTTTTGTGTTGGTTTTGCGGCGGAAACAGAGCATGTAGAACACTATGCACTCGAAAAGTTAAAGCGTAAAAAATTAAATTTGATTGCCGCCAATAATGTTGCAAAATCAGGGCAAGGTTTTAATAGTGACAAAAATGCATTAACAGTATTTTCTGCCACAGAGAGGTTTACTATAACGCTCGCCGATAAAAAAAGGGTCGCAAGTCAGTTATTGGTCATCATTGCACAGCAATATTTTCAGGATACATCAAAATGAAACAGATAGAGCTTAAAATTCTAGATGCCCGCATTGGCAAAGAATTTCCTTTTCCTCAATATGCAACGGTTGGGTCGGCGGGCATGGATTTATGTGCATGTATTGATCAACCGATGATCATTGAGGCTGGTGAAACAAAATTAATACCCACTGGTATTGCAATCCATATTGCCGATTCCAATTTGGCAGCGACTATTTTACCTCGTTCTGGATTAGGCCATAAACATGGCATTGTATTAGGTAATCTTGTTGGGCTTATTGATTCTGATTACCAAGGTCCTTTGATGGTTTCTTGTTGGAACCGTAGTAAAAATACATTTACTTTAGCCGTGGGGGAGCGATTAGCACAATTAGTTTTTTTACCCGTCGTGCAGGCGACATTTTCAGTTGTGGATAGTTTTGATTCATCACATCGCGGTGAATCTGGCTTTGGGCATTCAGGTAAGTTATAAGTATAAGGGATTTAATTGTAATGGTTACAGCAACAAAAAAGAAAACAAACCGCAAAGATGACATTTTACGCGCTTTAGCTGTAATGCTAGAAGGTAAACCTGGTCAACGTATTACGACCGCTAAATTAGCCGCTCAAGTTGGTGTTTCTGAGGCTGCACTATACCGTCACTTTCCAAGTAAAGCGCGCATGTTTGAAGGTTTAATTGAATTTATTGAAAATACTATTTTCACACAAATTAATTTAATCAAAGAGCAGGAAAAACAAACATTTGTACGAATAGAGCACTTATTACATTTTTTACTTGGTTTTGCGGAACAGAATCCTGGTATTACACGTATTTTAACTGGGGATGCATTATTAGGAGAAAATGAGCGTTTACAAGTACGCGTTGAACATGTTTTTTCTAAGCTTGAATCACAAATAAAACAAATCTTGCGTGAAAAGCCAATGTTAGATGGCGATAAGTTAAATTGTGATGAAGCGATAATGGCTAATTTATTGCTCGCTTATGTAGAAGGACGTATGAATCAATTTGTGCGCTCTCAATTTAAACAAAAGCCGACACAGAATTTTAAAGTTCAATGGACATTTTTTTACAACCAACTAAAACAAAGCTAACTTAAATAAGGAAATAAAAATGGCAGATGAAAATGTAACACCCGAAGTTGTTGGGCAAGCAGGGGCTGTAATTGGCGATAAGCTAGAACAGGGCCTTGATATCGTAACGGGTAGTGTTGAGTGGGTTGATGCTCATCAAGGCCTCATTATTGAGTATTGTTTAAATATTGTTGGCGCAATCGCAACACTTTTTATTGGTATGCTGCTCGCGGGTATGATCTCAAGAGGGTTAGCTCGTGTGCTTACCAAACGTAAGCTTGATCCAACTATTGTTGATTTTGTTTCTCATTTGGCAAAATACGTGATTGCCGCCTTTGTTGTGATTGCCGCATTAAGCAGTATTGGAATACAAACAACGTCGTTTATTGCTCTTCTTGGTGCCGCTGGTTTAGCGATTGGTTTAGCATTACAAGGTTCATTATCAAACTTTGCATCGGGTGTACTCATTATCGTGCTACGTCCTTTTAAAGCAGGTGAGTATATTGAAGTTGCTGGGATTGCTGGTAACGTTGAGTCGGTACAAATTTTTGCTACTACGTTAGTAACGGTTGATAATAAATTTGTCGTCGTACCGAACTCGGCGATTTTAGGTGGCAATATTGTTAACTATTCACGTAAGCCAACACGTCGTATCGATTTGGTTATTGGTGTGAGTTATAATGCGGATCTCGCCAAAACGAAAGCGGTATTAGAAAGTGTTGTCAAAGCGAATGCGTTAGTTTTAACGAGTCCTGGTGTACAGATTGCGGTTGCTGAACTTGGTGATTCAAGTGTTAATCTTGTTGTGCGTCCTTGGGTTAAGGGTACGGATTACTGGCCAGTGCGTTTTGAATTAATGGAAAATATCAAAAATGCATTAGATGAAGCGGGCATTGAAATTCCATACCCACAAATGGATGTTCATGTGGATAAGTAAGACAATCCCATTTAATTAAATGGTTAACTATTGTCCAGTGAAATGGGGTATATCAAAACGCACGATTGAGTGCAACGCAGAGATCCCCTGTTTTAACGATCAGGAATAATCAGATAGTTAGGCGGATTGATAGCATTCTAATGCTGAGCAGAAAAAAGCCCCTTGTTTAATAATCAAACAAAGGGCTTTTTTATTTATTTATAATGACTGTTTTAGTAGAGCAGCTACGCTGTTGGGAATTTCTGATGGCTCTTGGTTTTTATCTAAGTCACTATCTTCTGGTAGTGGTTGTCCGGTGTAAGCATGTAAAAAAGCTTCACATAATAGTTCGCTATTGGTGGCATGACGAAGGTTATTTACTTGGCGACGAGTGCGCTCATCTGTCAGTATCTTTAGTACTTTAGTGGGGATAGAAACCGTGACTTTTTTAACTTGCTCACTTTTCTTGCCGTGCTCAGCGTAAGGGCTGATATATTCACCGTTCCAATTTTTAGACATGATGTTCCCGTTGTACCCATAATGTAAGAAAGGATATTTTAACGGTTGTTATCAAGGATCGCAAATAGACTTCTAGAAGTCTAGTTATTGCGGTCATAAAATTGCACATTAATGTTTAATTATTTTCAGTTTTAAGTGTTTTATTGAAGTAACTTACATAAGTGGAGAAGTGCCAATAGACAAAAGGTATGTAGGCAATTAGAGGGATTAAGCCTAATTAGTGCAGAGTAGGTACACTGCTTTTACAACTACTTTTGAATGACGATAGCTCTAGTTGAAGATTATCACTTAATACTATTTCGTAAAACTGTGGCAAATTGAAGTTTATATGTCCATCTAATTTGTCATTCACATTGCTATTTGATGCGTAAAAACGATTCACATTTTGCACTAAATCATCTTTACTGCCCGCAAAGCTTTGGAAACTTTCCACTTCATTGTCGGCATTGGCAATATAGACATTAAATCCATTTGGGTGATTTTCAAAAAAGAACTGGATTAATCCTTCGCTAATATGTGATTCAATGACCTTTGCAGTATGGTCAAAATAGGTGTTTTTAAGACTTATTACACTCGTCGATATTTTTTTATTAGAGATATGTTTGTAGATATCCACGGTACTTTGTAACTGCTGCAGTGATACCCCGGTACGTTCAAAATAAAATCCAAATTTTCTACCGCCGGTCCACAGTGTCTTCACTGAGTGATGTGTCACCGAGTCCAAACGCAACTGTATATATTCTTCTAGTTTGCTTTTAAAAGAATGACATATCTGCTCTTGAAAATGTTCGCTGTAGCAAAAAATATCCATTTGCTCAGGCGGGCGTGCATCTTGGTGCATTTTTCCTAATATCGTCGTTAAAGCATTAACAACCGCAAAATCGTTATCAAAGTGTAGTGTGCGCACTTCATTCCAAGAATTGCGGTAGATTAGGTCAATACTGCCGATCAAGCATTCGCTATTTTGTCCATAGGATAAAACATTGCCATTTTCTATCTCTGGTGCATCTTGCCAATGGCGAGTGGGATCTTTTTCTACGTTTAAGAAGATAACAAGGTGTTTTATTTCACAAGGTTGGCTCAGTGCTTGATTGTTTGCTTTGGGGACATAGACCGGGAAAACAGAGTACATGTCATGGATAAATTGGTTTATTTTTTTATCAACGAGATCTGAGCCTTGATTATACAGATGTAACTTAGTTTCTTCCTCATACAAGCCATTGAGGTGACACCAAGATATCAATTTAGAGATATATTTTTGGTACATTAATGTTGGTGTGTTAATTAACGCACTGGGCTCTAGCGAGCAGTTATAAAGATACCAACCAGCTTCATTTGTTCGCCCTTCGGGTACTTGAATAAAACTGAGGTGTGGTTCAGAAAGATCTGGGGATATATTAGGATTTATGAGATCCACTTTGCCAGGTAGTTTTTCATGGGCAGCGTAAAGCTTACGCGATAAAATACCGATATCTTCCGCGCTTATAGATTCACCAATATTATTATCTCGGGCAAAAGCGAGTAGTTTACGGTAGCTGGTCATTAATGATTCAAGTAAAATATCTTTTACTTGAATGACATCGCGTACTTTCCAATTTTTGCGATTATCTAAATCAGCAATCTGTTCTTCTATCCATCCCCATCGGTTAACAAACTTATTTAAGATAGTGCGCCGCCACGTGGTGCGATTGTGATAACAGGTTTTTGATAGTGTCTCTTCGGTTTTTAAATAAAAACATGCACGTACCACTTCTAAACGTTTAAAGTCTTTAATTTCAGTGAGGTATTCGGTCACTTTTTCAAGCATTAAACAATATGGGTCAAGTAACTCATCGTAATCTTGCTGGGTTTGAAAGCGTTTTTTATAGCGAATGGCGATGAGCTCTGTATTTGGGTATTCCCAAGAGTAAGCTTCCATTAAAATGGTTTTAAGCACGGCTTTATAAGGTGTATCTATACCTTTGTAAAGTTGCCAAAGTGTTGCCCCAAAATATTCCTCTGCTGGAATGCGATGGAATCCACCGAGGTCTAGCCAGTCATTTTGATCAAGTTTGTTATTATCATATAAAGATTGTACATACTGGTCATAATTTTTTTCATATTCAATCGGGATAAGTCGCCATAAAATAGGTTTGCCTGCTACCAGTAATGCCGTTCGATAAAATTCATCTAATAGCAGCATATGTTGTGAAGAACCACAGGAATCTAGCGACATACCGGCATCATTTTCAATGCGAAATTTGTTATCGGGAATAAGAAAGAAGTTAAGCTCAACTCCTCGTTCTTCTGCCCAGTGGGTAATTAACCAAGACTTGTTTTCTAATAGTTTGACCCGTTTACTGTCTAATTGGTGTGGGTAACAGATCCAAATGTCAAAATCACTCTCAGAGCTTTGCCCTATCGAAGAGGTGCTGCCCATTGCATATAAACCAATAATATCGGACTGTTTTTGTTCTGTCTGGAGGATGTCAAAATTAAACAGATCATCAATCAAGGATTGAGCGTTTGTTGTGATTTCATACTGACAAATGCCAGCGGGGACATTTGCATTAATGTACCCGGGCAATGCGGGATGATTTATATGCAGTAAAAGAGGAAAGGCTTGAAATACTTTTAATTCATTTTTACCCATTAATGCCTGCGCAGATTGAATGCGTAAGCGATTAAATTTATCAGCTTTCTCGCGTAGCTTTATAATTTCACAACTCAATTGAAAACCTGCTTTTTGGTTAGAATCATACCGTGTTGATAAAAAATAGTATAAAAGTGTGATGATTATAACATTATTTTACAATACTGGGAAATGCCCCAATTTTAATTCGAGGCTAATAAAAGTAGGTTATTCAAGATTCATCGAGTGCATAAGGTAAGGGAGCATAATAGAGCGTTGAACCCTCTATTTCTTTTACTTGATAAACATCTTCAGAGCTACAATCTGTCGGTAAGACCGCTAATACTTCAATATGCCCGTCTCCATATTGACAAGCAGAGATAATGGTACCGATACGTTTCCAATTATTGTTAAGCAACATCTGAACATTGTCGCCCACTTTAGGAACTTGTGTTGCACGACCCGTTAAAATAAACAGCGCGCGTTTATTGGCGCCACGATATTTCGCACGAGCAACAGTTTCTTGTCCGATATAGCATCCTTTAGTGAAACTGATACCGTCTAATGCCTGTAGGTTTAACATCTGAGGTATGAATGATAAGCAGGTTTGCTCTTCAATAAAACCAATGCCAGAGGCGATGTTCATTGCATTCCATAAGCTATCATCAAAAATTTCAGCTCGCTGTTTTAGATCCTCTAAAAATTCTTCAGCGAGGGTGTTTTTTATCACCACTAAATACCGTAAAGAAGGGTATGGCTGTTTAATAATAACAGTACCATTTTCCAGTAAACAACTTTGCTCATGAGTGGCAGCGGTATCCACTATTTCTGCAATATATTGTGCTGATTTACAACCAGCTAAACCAAAGGCTTTATATTCCGTTTCTTTGGTTATTTCCACTTGAGAGAAAACGGCATATTTCTGTAATTCAGGAAGTTGGCGTTGGGTAACAGAGCTTGGTTGGGTTAGTAGTACGCGATCTTCTAATATAATGACACGGACAATACTAAATATTTTGCCTTGTGGATTACATTGTGCTGCTAATGTTTGCTGTCCTGGTTTTAGGTTAGTGAGATCACAGGTTAGTTGCCCTTGTAGGAAAGTGATGCGATCCTCTCCTTTAACTGCGATGAGATCCCAGCTATCAAGTGGACATAATACTAAATCAGCTAATTGGCTAATGTTATCTAATTCACTCAGTTTACGCATAATGGCCTCATTTTATATTTTTTATAATGGTATCGCTCACAACCTATTTTGTCAGTAGTTGCTGTTAATAAATTGTTGTTGTTATGATATACACCCATAATACTTCAAGATGCAAAGTCAGCAAGGAAAATTACGCCGAGATATTCGGCATAAAATTGAAGGTTCGTTATGCTATATAGATATTTTTTACGTTAATAAATTATAGGAAGCAAAATAATGACCGAAATGGTTAATAAATCACGGCTATTATGGGCGTGTCGCCGTGGCATGCTGGAGTTAGATGTTTTGTTTATGCCCTTTGTTAAAGAGGCATTTGATAATTTATCAACTGCAGATCAGTTTACTTTTCAACGTTTATTAACCTGTGAAGATCCGGATCTTTTTTCTTGGTTTATGGGGCATAAAGTTTGCCATGATGCTGAGTTAGCAAAAATAATTGATGTCATCCTTAAACGCGTTAAAGTATAAAATAACCCTTAACCGCTCCTATTATGCTGGAGCAATTACTTTTATGTTTTACAGCATTGTTATTTTTTTTGCATTTTTTGTTACGCCACTGACACTGCTGTCATCCATTTTCTACCTATTACTTTTTTTGATTGCGCTGTATGCGGCTAAAAAAGCCTACTTACAATCGCTAAGCTTTATGGTGAGTGAAACAGGATTAGTGGAAAGAACGATCGGAGATAGGTTTTATTATGGAAAAATAAGCCGAAGCTCTTTTTATAATAGCGGTTTTATTTTTTTAATCTTGGAGATGAGCGAGAGTCTCGTTATAGATAAGAATGAGAAGCAATATATTACGATTTATCATGATGCTATTACGACGAGCGAGTATCGGTTACTTGCCCGACTGATCAACAGCGGGCGAGATTAGACCTAGGCATCATTATGTGGGCATAAAATGGTTGGTTTAGGATTTTCAAGTTGCTCTGGATAATCTAGATTGTAATGTAATCCGCGACTTTCTTTACGTAACATCGCACTGCGAATAATTAACTCCGCAACTTGCACTAAATTACGTAACTCTAATAAGTTATTACCCACTTTGAAGTTACTGTAATATTCATTAATTTCTTGTTGTAACATTTGCACCCGACGCAACGCTCGCTCTAAACGTTTATCGGTGCGCACAATGCCCACATAATCCCACATAAAGAGGCGTAATTCATGCCAGTTATGTTGAATAACAACTTCCTCATCGGAGTTTTCTACTCGGCTATCATCCCATGCAGGGATAGTGGCAAATTTTCTTTTCAGATAAAAAGGTAGATGATTAATAATATCTTTGGCACAAGCATGGGCATAAACAACGCACTCTAACAGCGAGTTAGAAGCCATACGGTTGGCGCCATGCAAACCAGTATAAGTAACTTCTCCAATCGCATATAACCCATCAATATCAGTTTGAGCATGACGATCAATCATAATGCCACCGCAAGTATAGTGTGCCGCGGGCACAATCGGCATTGGTTGGTGGGCAATATCAATGCCTAATAGTAAACAGCGGCGATAGATGGTTGGAAAATGTCTAACAATAAACTCTTTAGGTTTATGGCTAATATCCAGATACATACAGTCAGCACCGAGGCGTTTCATCTCATAATCAATCGCACGAGCAACGATATCACGTGGCGCAAGTTCTCCGCGTTCATCAAAATCAAACATAAAACGGCTGCCATCAGGGCGGAGTAGGTATGCACCTTCTCCGCGCAGGGCTTCTGTTAATAAGAAACTTTTAGCATCGGCATGAAACAGGCAAGTTGGATGAAATTGGTTAAATTCCATATTAGCGATACGACAACCACTACGCCAGGCAAGTGCGATGCCATCGCCACTCGAAACATCAGGGTTGCTCGTATACTGATAAACTTTACTTGCGCCACCTGTTGCAAGTGTCACAAAATGAGCATTAATGGTTTCTACACGCTCTTGCTTACGATTCCATACGTACGCACCTAATATACGGTTTGCAGGCAAATTCAGCTTGCGACTGGTGATCAAATCAATGGCATTAAAACCTTCCATTAAAGTGATGTTTTTATTTTTTTTAGCCGCACTTAGTAGCGTATCCTCAATTTCTTTGCCAGTGGCATCGGCAGTATGCAAAATGCGCCGATGCGAGTGTCCACCTTCACGAGTGAGGTGATATTGGGTCTTGCCCTTAGCATCTAATTCAGTGTCAAATTTAACACCTATGTCGATTAACCATTGCATGCTTTCTTTGGCATTGGTGACGGTGAAACGCACCGCTTCTTCATCGCATAAACCGGCACCGGCTATCAGTGTGTCTTCAATATGAGAGTCAGTACTGTCATCATCAGAAAACACCGCCGCCACGCCACCTTGGGCATAAAATGTAGAGCCCTCAGACAGCTTACCCTTACTTAATACATTTACTTTGGCGTGAGGAGCGAGTTTCAAGGCCAGAGAAAGACCGGCCGCACCCGCACCTATAATTAAGATATCGCAACTATGTTGTTCATTTAATGATTTACTTTCTGTCATGGCAATATATGCTCTGCAGTTAATGAAGTATTCGTACAGTTTATCTAAAAATGATTTCTTTTGAAATAGTTTGGAACTTTCTTCGAGATATTAAGTCATAACTGTAGGTGCCAATAAGGCTAATAATAATTATAGGTAGATAAGCTCAATGAATGAGCGTGATTTAGATTTTCAATTAATTCAGCGAATTCAGAATGGAGAGCAACAGGCTTTTACATTATTGGTTCGTAAATATCAAAATAGAGTTGCGAATATACTAACCCGTTATGTACGTAATTCAGGTGACATTGCAGATGTAACACAAGAGGTATTTATCAAAGTACATAAATCACTACCATCATTTCGTGGGGATAGTGCTTTTTATACATGGTTATATCGTATTACTGTTAATACCGCAAAAAACTATTTAACCAGTCAAAGCCGTCGTCCGCCTGCGTCAGACATAGATGTATTAGAGGCCGAAAGTTATGACAATAGTGATGCACTTAAAGAAATCGATTCACCTGAAAATATTTTAAGAGCGGAAGAGATTAAACAAGTGATTATGGAAACTATTGATAAGTTGCCTGCAGAACTTAAAATCGCTATTACGTTACGAGAAATTGAGGGAATGAGTTATGACGAAATAGCAAAAATAGAAGATTGTCCTATTGGTACCGTACGCTCAAGAATATTCAGGGCGCGTGATACCATCGATAAACAGTTAGCACCCTTATTAGAAGAGTAATTGGAAACATCATGACAGAAATTAACGAACAACTTTCAAGTTTGATTGATAATGAAAATGTTGAGAGCAAACCCTTAGATGCACTTATAGGCAATAAAGCGTTGCAGGCTACTTTTTCTCGTTACCAGTTAATTGGTGATGTAATGCGCAATGAAAAGGCTATAAACATCGATATCAGTGAGCAGGTGATGTCAGAGATTGCTAAACAACCCGCTTTAGTAACTGTGACCACGATTAAAGCCACTACGGTAGAGGTTGTTAAACCTGAAAATAACGTTATTTCGTTTGTTAAACGTTTCGGCCAATATGCTATTGCGGCTTCTGTTGCTGGTGTGGTTGTAATGACCAGCTTTATCACTTCGTCGCCGAGTATAGAAAACAGGGGCATTGAAGTTTTAAACACCGTTCCATTTGGTGGCGGGGTATCGCCTGTCAGTTTACAAGCGAATCCGCTACAATCTCAGAAAGCGTTACAAGATCGGCATGAGCGCTTAAATGCATTGTTAAAAGACCATCAATTGCAACTTCAAGTAAAGAAATAGCAGAAAGACAGGTTATTAATGAATAGAGTTCTCCTCTTTAGAGCAATGTTAGCAAGTTTATTGTTACTTTTTACATCATTAACCATGGCGATCACAGCAGGTGGTAATAAAGAGATAAAAGAGAAACAGGTACAATTTACTCCTTCGGCAATTGAATACCTGCAATGGATGCAACAAGCTTATCAAACAAAAAATTATGAAATTATTTATTTAAGTAGTTTATACAAACAGCCTGAGCCGATGCAATTAATTCATGGCGTGGTTGACGGACAAGAAGTCAGTTATTTTCGTTACCTTAACGGCGGGATTCGAGAATCTATACAGTATGCGGGAAAGATTAGTTATTTTGAGCAAGGCACGCCCGGTTATACTCTTATATCCCATTATAATCGTCATGTGTTTGCTAATGTTGCCAATTTTGATTACCAAAAGGGACAACAAAATTATGACTATGTCATTTTAGGAAAAGATCGTATAGCAGGAAAGTTGTCTATTGCAATTCGCATGATAAGTAAAGATGAGTATCGTCATAGTTACGTGATTTGGTGCGACTTAAAATCCTTTTTACCACTACGCTTGGATACACTCAGCCCATCTAATAGCGTATTGGATCAATTGATGGTTGTTTCATTAAAAAGCTATGAGAAGGTTAATCCTTGGTTAGTAAAATTAACCCAAAATACACGCCCTGAAATTGTTCATATAAGAGAATCTAGCACAGATAACATCCCGCAATGGAAAATGGGTTGGTTACCTGCGGGTTTTACAGTAGTAAAACAGGATCAACATAAATTAGTGATGAATGAAAGTGAACCTGTTTCCTATATTATGCTTGATAATGGTATCGTTAATGTGTCTATTTATATCTCAATAAAAAAACTAGCGTTAGATGAGAGTCAAAAAATAGTGCGTCGTGGTGCAACAGTGCTCTATACAGAACAACGAGATAATATTGAAATTAATGTTGTGGGCGACATTCCAACCATCACAGCAAAAAAATTGGTTGAGTCATTAGTATTGGTGGAAACAAGTGATAACTGAAACAGGTAAAATAATTGCGATTAAGGAAGTGCAAGGGGTAATGATTGCACAGGTGGAGTGTATTTCAAAATCAGCCTGTTCGAGTTGCAATAGCCATACTAGCTGTGGGGTGGGCGCGGTATCAGAAGCTTTTAACAATAAAGCACACCGTTTTGATCTTCCCTATAAAGAAGGCATGGAAGTTGATCATTCTATTGAGTTACAAATTAGTAATGGGGATTTAATAAAAAGTGCGTCTTTAATATACCTATTACCTCTTCTCTTTTTTATTAGTAGTGCATTAGTTCTTAAAAGTTTTTTTAACATCAGTGAAATTGGACTTATTATTATTTCTGGTCTTTTTGCTCTGGTAGGATTTATTTTTACACGGCTATTAGCACACAGATTATTCCCCAACAAACCATCCAAACAACTTATTTCCACCCAATTTGATGACTAACGATTAATAAATAATCGCTTTGTTTGCTTATTAATCAAGGTGGCATTTTATTTTAATATTTGTTAAATAAACACTTGCCAATGCTTCCTAACTCCCTATAATGCGACCCCACAGACACGGTGACTAGCGCAAGTTACTGACCGAGTTTAGAACCAATAAGCTCATTGAGTTTAAGTTGAAAATAAGTTTAAAACTTATCGTTGACAAGGTTCACAGGTAGCGTATTATACGCA